>JAJZDO010000114.1 GCA_021805955.1 Acidobacteriota bacterium | reverse complement strand
GTACCCGCCGGGGCGCCGGTTGGATCAGGTGTCTGCAACAATCGCGGATGTTATCAACCGAACTTCAGGCAGTGGATGCCGCGTCTGGGCTTTGCCTGGCAGCCGACCGATCGCATGGTACTTCGCGGCGGATACGGGGCGACCAGTTTCTTTGAAGGCAACTCCTCCAACCAGCGCCTCACTTCCATTACCCCATTCATCCAGGCAGTCAACGTCACAGCCATCACCCCCACACCCGGCAATCCAGGGACCCCGCGCACCGCGGAGCAAGGGTTCACCGGCGGTACGGTGCAGTACGGCGGCACCTTCAATGTATATCCGCAAAATATCCAGCCGGCCTACATCCAGGAATGGAACCTGACGGGTGAATATGCTCTGACTCGCTCGACATCCTTGCAGGTCGGTTATATCGGGGAGCAAGGTCAGCACATTGAAGACTACGGCAACGTGAACCAGTACCTGGTGAACGGAGATCCGACGTCCGCTCCGTTTTACAACAACAAATATCTGGGGATAAACGCCGTCGATCCTAGTATCGCGATCGGCCCCAATCCGTTGCTGATTACGGAATCGCGCGCCATGATGAACTACAACGCGCTGCAGGCAACGCTGCGCCAGCGTCTGACGGATGGATTGGAATACACGGTCAATTACACGTACAGCAAGTCGATGACCAACAGCCTTGGCAATTATGCCCTGAACGTGAACGGCTACAGCGGCGCCTTCCAGAACTACTACAACAGCGCCGCCGACTACGGCCCGGCCGGTTACGATGCGACCCATAACCTTTCCTTCACCAGCGTGTACGCTTTACCGGTGGGCCATGGGAAGAAGTTTTTCCCCAATGCCAACCGTATTATGGATGAGGCCATTGGCGGCTGGCAGGTTTCCGCAGTTGGTGTCGTATGGTCCGGGTTCCCAGAGACGATTACCGCTCCTAGCAACAACTCCAACAGCTTTGGCACATCGCGCGCCAACCAGTACCGCAAACTGAAGATCGTCAACCGCTCTCTATTTCCTACAGCGACCAATCCGACAGGCAATTGGTTTGGCACCGATCCGTCGGCCACCCCCTGCACAACTCCCGGCGTCGACAATGGTATTTGTGCTTTCGGCGTGCCCGCTCCCAACACGTTCGGCAGTTCCCGGAACGGCGCCGTGCGCGCTCCCGGTTACGTGAACGTGGACATGTCCGCCTTCAAGGAATTCCAGACCTATAAGCAACAGGTCTTCGGGTTCCGCTTCGATGCGTTCAACGCATTCAACATCGTCAGCTACGGCAATCCTGACACTGGCGTCACCGATTCCACATTCGGCGAGATTGCCCTCCAGGGGAGCATCAGGTCGGTGGAGCGACACCTGCAGTTTTCCGCGTACTACACGTTTTAGCCAACGGGCTGTCGCGTAAACGGCAACAACCTATGGACCCGAATCTTCTTTGCGTCCGGAACCCTCGTAAACGACGAGGGTTCCGGACGGTATGAGAAAATGGAATCCGTCATCATTATGCTCGAGATATGTGTGGATTCCGTGGAATCGGCGATCGCTTCCCAAGCCGGCGGAGCACAGCGACTTGAATTGTGCAGCGACCTGAACGAGGGAGGCATTACTCCCAGTGACGGCCTGATCCAGGCGGTTCGCAAGCACGTTGAAATTCAAGTGTTTGTCATGGTAAGGCCCCGGGGCGGGGATTCTTTCTATACGAATTATGAATTCGATGTGATGAAAGCAGACGTGATCAGGGCAAAAGAGCTGGAAGCTGACGGTATTGTTGTCGGTTTGCTCGATCAAGATGGCCACGTCGATGTGGAACGGACCCGCAAATTGGTCCGCTTGGCCCACCCCATGGAAGTGACGTTTCATCGCGCCTTCGATATGTCGGCGGACCTGGACGAATCTCTGGAGCGGGTGATCGAAACGGGCGCGCATCGCATCCTGACTTCGGGCGGCGCGCAAACCGTCAGCCAGGGCGCCGAGCAGGTCGCACGCCTGATCGATGCTGCAAAGGGACGCATTCGCATCATGGTAGGGGGTGGCATCCGGCAGGAGAATATCCGCAAAATTGCTTTGCGCACAAAAGCAACGGAATTCCATTGTTCGCTGAGAACAAGAACGCAAAGTCCCGTCACCTTCCACAATCATTCGCTGAAAATGGGCTCAGTGGCCAATGACGAATTTGCGCGCTACGTCGTTCTCGAAGAGAATGTACGTGGGTTGTGCGAAGAGCTGAATACGATTTCGAGTGGAGTGCTCCAGGATGTTCACGAATAGCACGCGTTTCGTCACATCCAGTAAAATCGAAGCGGGTCACGTGGTTGTATCTTCCAAGATCGATAAACGCGCCAAAGAAATTCTGCGGCTGCTCCTGCACCACGGCAAAACTTCTGTCGATGAATTAACTGTGCTTCTGAAAATGTCTCCTGCCAGCGTGCGCCGCGACCTGGTACGTCTGGAAGAACGTGGCCTTGTCCACCGCACCCACGGCGGCGCCATGCTGGCAGATCAAGCCGTGTATGAGCCATTCCGGTTCGACGCAGCTTTCGGGGTCCGCGAAGAGCGGTTTGCAAAAGAGAAGCAGCGTATCGCGCAGGCAGCGGCCGGGCTGGTACAGGAGAATGAGACCATCGGCATTACCGCAGGGACGACGACAACCAGGTTGGCTCAGTACCTTCGCCACCGCAACAATCTTCACATTATTACCAACGCCGTCAACATTGCCATGGAACTGAGCAGCAGTGCCGGATTGGACACCACGCTGACAGGCGGCCGTATGCGCTGGCAAGGAGCATTCTCGCTGATTGGCCCCGCGGCCATCGAATCGTTGAATGTGGTCATGATGGATCGGGTCTTTGTCGGCGTCTGCGGCGTCGATCCGGAACGCGGCGCCACCACCATTGAATCGGATGAGGCCGCAGTCTTCCGCGCCATGACGCGTCAAACCAAGCAGGTGATCGTCGTGGCCGATTCCAGTAAAGTGGGCATGATCAGCCCGGTCATCATTTGTCCAGTTGCCATGATCGATGTCTTAATTACCGACGACGGTATACCTGACGACGCTGTGGCTGCGTTTGAAAAAGCCGGCATCCGCGTCGTGAGTGTCTGAATCCCCATCCGTCTTTGCACTGGTATGTGATGTTCCAACTATTGGAGGATATATAGGGATGAAACTTCCACGCCTGGCATCGCCATGCCCGGAGAAGTCCGGCGCAGTCCGAAATCGTAAAGACCCTTTTCAGATGCGTAACCAGCGTATCGCCAGGGTGTTGGTCCTGGCTGCAGTGGCATCGGTCGGTTGTGTACTTGCAGCGCAGGAAAAGGCCAAGCTGCCCGGAGAGGATTGGGTTTCCCTGTTCAACGGGACCGATCTAACCGGTTGGACCAGAATCGGCAAAGAAAGTTGGACCGTAGAAAACGGAGTCATTCATGGCAAAGGGCTCACGCAAGCATACGGGTATCTGGAAACCAGGAAAAACTATAAGGACTTTCAGCTGTCGCTGCGTTTCAAGTGCGTTGGGGATGGCAACAGCGGCGTGTTTTTTCACACGGGATTCAAACCCGGATCCGTGGACACCACGCAAGGCATGCAGTTTGAAATCGACTGCAAGATGATGCATCACACTGGCGGCGTGTACGGGGAAGACGGGCGCGGTTGGGTGGTCTGGCCTGCTCCGGAAAATGAAAGTGTGGTGCGCATGGGCGAGTGGAACGACTATCTGGTAGAGGTGACCGGCAACCGCTACAAGTCGCGGCTGAACGGCGTTCCCATGGTAGATTTTACCGACCCCAACGCAAGTTCGTTCGATGGCAAGATTGCGCTGCAGTTGCACGCCGGCGGCCAGGGCAATATGGAATTCAAAGACCTTTGGATACGAGATCTGTCCCAACGCTAGAGCACTCCGACGCCGCGGATTCGGCGCTTGCGGTGCGGCTCGCAAAACTCCTGAAAGAATCGATAGACTGCGGTGGAATAGAAATTCCCTGCCACGCGCGAACCGCGTAACACTTTCGCTACGTTTGATTCGCTAGCGCGCAGTCCATCCCCCGTCGATCAAAAGAGTATGGCCGGTAATCAGCGAAGCCGCAGGCGACGCCAGAAAAACCACGGCGCCAGCCACTTCAATGGGTTCGCCAATGCGATGCAGCGCGGCGATGTTCCGGATCACTTCGGCGTGAAAATCTGGATTGGAAAGGGCCTGCTCCGTACCCGGCGTGTGAATAAATGTAGGCGCCACGGCATTCACATTGATGTTGTATTTCCCCCATTCCACAGCCAGGCACTTGGTCAGGTGGGAAATTCCGGCCTTGGTCATACAGTAGACCGACTCCGTGGGCAAAGCCGCAAACCCAGCCTGCGAACCCATGTTGACGATGCATCCGCGCTTCTGTCGGATCATCACGCGACCCGCTGCCTGACTGGCGAAGAAGGTCCCCTTCAGGTTGATGGCGAGCGTCTGGTCGAAGTCCTCTTCCGTCACATTTTCCGCAAGATTGTCAGGGGCGATTCCGGCATTGTTCACAAGAATGTCCAGCTTGCCGAAGTATCGCTCGGTATCCTCGACAGCGCGATGGATCTGTTGCAGATCCGTCATGTCCATTTGCAGCGGCAATGCGCGGCGACCTCTAGCAGCAATCTCCTGTGCCAAGCCACCGTCGTTGCCGAGTTGCCTGAGGCCCAGCGCAACATCCGCACCCGCCTCCGCCAGGGCCAACGCAATCGCTCTTCCCAACCCACGCGCTGCACCGGTCACCAGCGCAACCTGACCTTCCACATCAAACCTTGGCAATGCCTTCATGCTTACAGTTTACGAGGTCGAGTTGCGGCAAGCGTAAAACTTGCCATGGATAACCAACTAAAAGAGGGCCATCGAAAGATCGATGCGCCCTCTTCTCGAGTGGTTTTCGAGTGCATGCGTGACAGCTGCCTTACCCGTCCGAATTGATCTATTGGCCGTGATACGCCACAATTTCAGCCGAGGCATACTCGCCGTTGCGAACGTTCTTATCCAACCTGGAAGTCGTCATCGCACCAAATTGAACGGACCGCAGCAGGTGCGTCTGTCCGGCCACGTCAAACTTCAGTACAACGTTGTTGTCGGTGGGGTCCGGGGTGCCTGGACCGAGAGTCCAAGTGAAAACGCGGCTCGAATCTTCGTTAGTCAGCGTCACGTAACTGCCAATCGCGTTCTCCTTTACGGTGTAGCGACCGGCGGGACACGTCTTACCGGCAACAGTAAAGCTGAAGGGTACCTTGAGAGTGGACGCCATTGCGGGGTTGGTCGCCAAAGCTGCTGTCACCATGAAGGCTGCCGACGCCAGAACGGTATGAAGTGTGAATCGCATATGTGGTACCTCCTGCCTATGTTCGCCACAGTAGCGATTCGCAAGAATAAAGTTGTCAAGTTCCCATCCAGAATCCGTCAATTTCTGCAGACGTATGTTGCGACTGTTTGGGGCCCTCCGTTGCGACCCTCGCCAGGTCCAACTCCGCCTGAATCTCCCGTTCAATGACGCGTCGTTCTGCATCATTCAGATTTTCCGCGATTCCCAGACTATGTTGCAGCAATTGTGCGGCTTCTGAATATGCCTGACGCTGATGCGCATGCCGCGACGCCGTGCGCAGCGCAGTTATCGCGCGCTTCCAGTTGCCTGCCGCTTCATAATGCATCGCCATCTCTCGCGCAACCTTGTCCTCGCGCCCTGCGAACAGCTCGCCCAACCGCTCCGCAATCCGCGTATGTCCCTTCGCCCGTCGCGACGCCGACTGCTTCTGGTATAAAACTTCGCGGTAGAGCCCATGCGCGAATGCATAGAAGTCCGAACGCGTACCGTCCGGAAGTTCATCGGGCCCGGCGCGGTGTACAAAACACAAACGTCGCGCCAGCTTGTCGCATGCCTCTTCCGTTTCTGCCAGACCTTGTTCCAGCACGGCTGCCACGGCCCACGCGGGAAACACAACACGCATCAGGCTGGCTGCTTCCAAAATGCGCTGTTCGGCTGGAGGCAGCCGTTCAATTTCCGGATCAATCAACTGCACCAGTTCCTGCGGCACACCGGTTTCCATGTCTGGAAAGGGCGCACGCTGCTCCCATCGACCGGAACCGTTTGCGCCGTCGCGCATCAGAACATGCTGGGAGATAAGGTGCCTCAGCAGCGCAAGAGCGAATAGAGGATTGCCCTCGGAGTACCGGTAGACGAAGGTGTCTAAGCCTGTTGGTAACGCCTCTTGCCCCAATTCTCTGCACAATACTTGTCGGACCGCTGTCTTGGCCAGCGGCGCTAACGCCAACTCGGTGCACTGCCGATGCAGCACCAGGTCTTGCTTCAACGCTTTCAGGGGATGTTCCGCGGATGTGCAATGGGAGCTGTAGGTCACCAGCAGCATCAACTTTGCCGGCGTACGTCGCCGTGCCAGGGCTGATATCAACTCCAACGTGGAATCATGCGCCCAATGCAGATCTTCAAAGACGAGGACGAGCGCTTTTTCTTTTGCCAGTTCCTCCAACGCTCCACAAATATCTCCTGGTGTGCGTTGGGGCGTAAATCGCGGATCCGTTGTCGCTGGCGTAGCGGATTCCCGGCCAAGCGTGGGTAGCCAGGCAGGCGCCATGGTGGAGAGAATCCGAATCACTCTCTCCCCATCCGCCGAAGCGCAGAGATGGCGAAGAATTTCCATTACGACGTAATAGTCTACCTTCTTGCTCAACCCTTCCACGCACTGTCCAGCAGCCACTGTGGCAGATAACATGGCGACCATCTGGTGGCAGGCTGCATCGACCAGTGCAGTTTTTCCAATGCCCGTAGGCCCTGTGATGAAGACCGTTTGCCGCTGCCCGCAGGCTAGGATTCTTTCCGGCGCCTCAAAAGGGCATAGAAAACCTGTGCTGAAGACCGTTTGCCGCTGCCCACAGGCTAGTGCCTGCGCAAGAGTCTTCAGGCGAAGCAGCTCCGGTTCACGCCCTACGACTCCGTCGAAAATCGCAGGTTGCGCCTCAACCGCGGACGCATCCGCGACTTCCGTCCCGCTCCCATCCTTGACCTGTGCCACAAAACAATAGCCGCGCTTCGGCAACGTCTGGATAAACCGCGGGCACGCTGGATCGTCTCCCAGGATTTTGCGCAGATCCAGCATGTACGTCCGCAGCACCTGAGGCTGGACATACGTTTCAGGCCAGAGCGCATCCAGCAGTTCATTATGAGTTATCAACCTTCCCGGGTTCTCCACCAGGTAGCGCAAAACCGCGAAGGGTTTCGGCGGAAGATTGATCTGCAAATGGTTTTGCCAGAGACATTCATTCGATGTATCCAACCGAAATGACTCAAACTGCTTCATCCCAAGTAATGCCCTCAGCGGGAAATGAGTTTCAGGCTAACTGCTGCAATCGGTATTGCAATTCTTCAGGCAGCATTTTCCAACTTTAAACATAACGGCACGCAGGTATATGCCTTCGGGGGGGGCGTTCAGCTTCGGCCAGTCGTCGCCCATTTTCGGACATGATGTCCAAATGCGAAGAGTCCAGAGTTCAGGGCTTCGACTCCGATCTCCTTAGAATCATACATTGCGATGCGACCCATCGTTTCATCTGGGCGCACGCGATTTCCAAGACATTTGCCGACGGCGAAAAAATCCTAAAAACCGTGTTTTTCCGGTTTCCGGGCCTGTGGCTTCACAACTTCCGGGGACATGATTATACCAGTTCACGGAAAAATTGTTCTTCAAATACGTCAGAGTGTTGGGGAAACTTCGGACTTTTATTTCGATGGGTTCAAGACTGGGCGTCCTTCCACTCTAATAAGCCGAAGAGAAAGATGGCACAGGAAGAATGGAATGCGATTGCAGCACTTCCAACCCGATCGTATAGGAGACTCTTATGGAATTGATGCTTACGGGCTTACGATTGCGTACGGTCTTCTGGATCCTGCCTTCGCCATGTCCCACGAAAGCCGCCTTCCCAGCCAGCAGACGTAAGCGCCGCTGACAATCCCTCTTGAAACCTCTCCTCCCGGTGTAGCCCAGAATCGCTGCAAGATTGGTTAACAATAACCTCCAAGCAGATTAGAAACGGACAACCCAAATCGTGAAAGTGGCCGAGCGGATCGTTGAAAGCCAGGGAACGATCATCGGAATCAGTTTGCTAGGCCAATCCCCACCCACTTTTGATGGCGTAAGTATGTTGTTTCCCAAGCAAGCTATTCATTTTTTGAAGTCCATTGGGCTCATCGTCTCCCTCGTTTTGGAGCGGGATGTCCCGTTGAGATGGATGTTCGCAAACTGCCATGCGACGGGTCGCACTCTGCCACGCCCACGTACGTGTCAGCCGCACCATAATAGAGAAACCACTTGCCATGGAAAAAGACGAGCCCCTCAGTAAATGTAGTACCTGCGGTGTATTGGCCGCTTTTCTCCCACGACAGTTTGGGTTGAATGTAGGACTGATTGGCGCGCTTCAGCAGTCTGGCGGGATCGTCCGCGGAAAACAAGGCTTGGCCGCCGGAATACGCGCCCGCCCCGATTCCCGAAGCACCGCCGTGGT
>JAJZDO010000300.1 GCA_021805955.1 Acidobacteriota bacterium | reverse complement strand
AACTTTGTATTTGTACTGATACAGGCCGCGCGGCGGAGGCCCGGCGGCGACGGCTCCGTCCTGGTAATAGACTCCGCCGTGGCAGGGACACATGAAAAGTTTCGATTGCGGAAACCAGTGCACGGGGCAGTCCATGTGGGCGCAGTTGATGGCGAAGACCTGGAATTGGGTGTTGTCGATATTGCGCACCCAGCATGGCAGGGTGCGGGTTTGCCCATCTGCGGGAGTGCCTTCCGGGTTGCGATACCGGCCCAATCTGGTTTCTCCCGGAGGAAACTGCTCCAGATTTCCCACCGGCACCCAGTGGTTGTAGCTGTCGTTCCGCTTGAATACAGGGCCGAGGAGATACCCGAGCACAGGCACGGCCAAAACTGCGCCGACGGCGCCATTGAGCAGGACCGCCACCTTAAAAAGAAATTTCCGTCGCGAGTGTTCGCTCGGCTGGTTCAGCGGATTCTCGATGAGCGGATTCTTGAATAAATCTTTCAAAGGATTCTTCACGGCTACTCCTGCTGCGGATTGCTCCGCTGGTTTACTTCCCTTTCGCGGGCGGTTCGGCGCTGGCCGGCGGCGAGCCTGGAAACGGCTGACCCGGAGACTGCACCCGGTGCGACGTCAGCCACGCGACCACGTCAGTGACGTCTTTGTCGGTCATCGGCTGCGCTGTCCTACCTCCGCGCCAATCCGGCATGCCTTCGCCCGGCAGGCCGGAAACAACAATGTCGCGCAGCCCCTGATCGCTCGCCAGCGAAAGAAATGTGGGATCGACGATGGAACCCGTGGCGGCATGTGCGGGTTTCGACGCACCGGGAGAAGGCCCTTGTCCCTCATCGCCGTGACAGCGAGCGCAATGCATCTGGAAGGCGGTCTTTCCGGCTGCGACATCGCCCTTCGAAGACGGCGTGTAGCCGGGGGTGTTCGCTGCATCCGAAGCCCCGGACTTGCCCCAGTGGGAAATCATTCCATTGACAATGTTCTCGACCTGCTGGTCGGATAAGAATCCGCCGCCACTGTAGGCAAAGGCGGGCATCAATGTATTGGGTATGCCATTGCTGACGATCAGGACGAGACGATCGTGTCCGGCCCAGGCCAGATAGACGGGATTGTCCATCGGCAGCCCCGCGCCGTTCAAGCCTTGATCGCCGTGACAGGCCGAGCAGTTGCTCTTGTACAAAACATTAAATTGAAGTGTCTGGTCCGGGCGCATGGTTTCCGGCCGGAAGCCGGGCTTTCCCGGCGGGTGACAACCCGCAGCGCCGAGCGCAACCGCGGCGGACAAAATCATCGCTCCCATGGACTTTCTCTTCATTGGTCGCGATCCTTTTCGGGGGCTTGTTCTTCTATTCCCTGAGAGATCAGTCCAGCGCGTTCGGCGAATGGGCGAGCTTGGAATTGCGGGGTTCGGACGCGAACATGCAGGTTCACGACGAATCCAGCCACCAGGCCGAAAGCGATCTGCGACGCAATAAACCATAACCAGTCGATTCGCTCGTTCAGCAGAGGATTGACCGCCGCCAGTCCGCCATACAGAAGCCCGCTCCAGAAAATGGGCGCGAGAAATCCGGCGGTTGCAATTGGTTCCCATGGAAACATGGGCAGGATGGCCCCGTAGAGAAGCCCGACGAGGACGGAAGCGAGCACGTGGACCCCTACGGCAACCAGCAGACCTTCCAGGTGAAACGCGGATAGGAATGCTGTGCTGCGCTCTGCCCAGTCTGGAATGGCGATCGCCGCCAGAAGATTGGGCGCGTACCAGAGGCTGTGATAGCGGACCAGTCCATACAGGGTTGCGGGAGCGATCATGGCGATTCCGCCGGCGATTCCACCCTGCACGCCAGCGCCCATAGTGTATCGCTCGACCGGCAGGAAAGTACGGTGCGACAGCGCGACTGGCAGGCGCGCCACTTGTTCGCGAGAGCTTTTGATTTCGACGATTTCAGTGACGACCGATACGTCCTCGTGCCGCTCGTGGGGCAATACGGCATGGAACCAGCCAACGGCGGAGCGCACCATCAGTAGCAGGCCCAGGGCGCTGATCGCCCAACTCGTCACAAGGCCGGCAAACAGAAGAGTCACGCCGAACGCCAGTACGATGGGCCATGCTGTGGGCGCGGGCAGGTGAATCATATGCTGGCCAGGATGGCTGTGTTCCGTGTCGATTTTCATAGACTTGTCATCTTCCGATTACATATACGACGAGAAAAACAACCGCCCACACGGCATCGACAAAATGCCAGTACATGGACAACGCGTGAAAATGGTCTACGTGGTCCCGCGTGACCTTGCCAAACAGCCCGAGGACGAGGACGACGCTCAGCATCAGCAATCCGATGGCAACATGGGTGGCATGCAGGCCCACCAAAGAATAAAACGTGGTGCCGAACAGGCTGGTGCGAATGGTGAAATGGTGTTTGTAGATCAGGTCGTACCATTCTCTGCCGGTGCCGATGAGAAACATAACGCCCAGCAGGACGGTGCCCGTCAGCCATCCGATAAACGACCATTGGCTGCGCTTCTGAAGGCCGTTCACGGCAAGATGGACGGTGAGACTGCTGGAAAACAGACAGATGGTGCCGAAGATAGGAAGGCTGAGTATCTCCTGTGGCGTAGGTCCGCTGAGACTTTTGCCAATGTAGAAGAGGTAGGCCACAACGAAGATGAGGAACATGGCCGACTCGGCCATGATCAAGCACCACATGCCCACTGTGCCTTTGTAGGGCAGGACCCAAACTTCGTCCCTGCTATCGAGGGTGAATGGGATGGTCGTCATTTGTTGGCCGCCAACTGATCTTCGGTGTCGAGCTCATATTTCCAGTCCGGGTCTTCCGGATGCTTGAGGTCCCACAGCGGACGGCGGCTGCGAACCATGGGCTCGTCGGCAAAGTTGTAACTGGGCGGCGGAGAGGTGGTCGCCCATTCCAGCGTCCAGGCATCCCAGGGGTCGTTGCCGGCCAGTTCTCCGACAAAATGCGAGCGAACCAGATTGTAAACAAAGATGAGAATGGCAATCGCCTGGATAAATGCGCCAATGGTGATGATCATGTTCCAAGTTCCCCAATGGTGGCCCGGTTCATAGGTGTAGATTTCCCGCGGCATTCCCAAGAGCCCAGGAATGTGCATGGTATCGAACGTCATGTGGAAGCCGATGACAAACAGCCAGAAATGCCACTTGCCCAGGGTTCCGCTCATCATGCGCCCCGTCATTTTCGGAAACCAATAATAGAAAGCAGCGAACAGGGCAAACAGAATGCCGCCGACAATGACGTAATGAAAATGCGCGACCACAAAATACGAGTTATGCAGTTGCCAGTCGAAAGGCGCGACCGCCAACATGACTCCGGTGAGGCCAGCAAGCGTGAATTGAAACAGGAAGGCAGTACAGAACAGCATCGGAACCGTGAAATAGATCTTACCGCCCCACATCGTTGCCAGCCAGTTGAAGATTTTTATTCCAGTGGGGACGGCGATGATCATGGTCGAGAGGACAAAGGCGGTGTTGGCCGCAGCTCCCATGCCCACGGTAAACATGTGGTGCGCCCACACTGTGAAGCTGATAAATCCAATGCCGACTGAGGCCGCCACCATAGCCGGATAGCCGAAGATCGCCTTGCGGGAGAACACGGGAATGATTTCATTCACAAAACCGAAGGCGGGCAGCACCAGGATGTAGACCTCGGGATGTCCGAAGATCCAGAAGAAATGCGCCCACAAAACAGCCGAGCCGCCGGCCTGCGTATCGAAAAAATGTCCGCCGAGAAAGCGGTCGACCAAGAGCATGAGCTGCGCCGCTCCCAGTGGGGGGATCGCGCCCAGAATCAGCACCGATGCGACCAGCATCAGCCAGACAAACAGCGGCATATGGTTCAGCTTCATGCCCTTGCAGCGCAGGCAAAGCGTTGTCGCAACGGTATTCAGGGCGGTGCCAATGCTTCCAATGCCGCTGATAAAGATTCCCAGCGCCCAGTAGTCGGCGGCATGGCTTTTTGAGAATGCAACGGACGTGAGGGGCGCGTAGGCGAACCAGCCCTGATCCGGAATTCCGGCCCCGCCGAAGAGGCCTTTTCCACCGAGGAAGCTGTAGTAGAGCAGCAACGCGCCAAACAGAAAAATCCAGAAGCTGAAAGCGTTGAGCCGGGGAAACGCCATGTCCCGGGCGCCAATCATGAGCGGCACCAGGTAATTTCCAAAGCCTAGGAGAATGGGCATGGCAACGAAAAAAATCATGGTAGTGCCGTGCAGCGTGAAGAGCTGATTGTATTGCTCCGGCGAGACGAATGTCGCCTCGGGCCGGGCCAACTGAATCCGTATGAGCAGGGCTTCAACGCCGCCGATCACGAGAAAGATCAGCGCGGCGGCGATATACATCATGCCGATCTTTTTATGATCGGTGGTGACGATCCACTCATGCATCACCTCCAACCACAGGCGGTGATTTTCCTCTTTCGGAGTTCGATCGATCGCTCCTGACAGTGGTATGGAATCAGCCATAACGTGCGTCTCTCACTTCCACAGCTTACTGCAGTGTTACGAGGTAAGAAGCGATCAGGGCTATGTCCCGGTCGCTGAGTTTCATGGCCGGCATCAGGCATCCCGGCTTGTAATGGTCGGGGTCCTTGATCCAGTTTTCCAGATTGCTTTCCGTATTGGGCAGCGCTCCCGCGGCGAGCGTGTCGCGGCTCGCCAGGTGGGTCAGATCGGGTCCGAAGCGGCCATTCGCGACCGTGCCGCGTATCGCGTGGCAATTGATACAGGCGCTGTGCTCAAATACGGCGCGTCCGGCAGCGACGCTGGGATCTTGCACTGCGGGTTTCGCCTGATTGGCAGCCCATTTCTCGAAGTCCGTGGGCGTCTGCGCATAAACGCGAATCAACATTCTGGCGTGTTCGGCGCCGCAAAACTGGGCGCACTGCCCGTAATAGATGCCGGGAGTGTCGGGCTGAATCCACATGTTATTCACCTGGCCCGACATCAGGTCGGTCTTGCCGCCGAGGCGCGGCACCCAGAAGCTATGATCGACATCCGCGCTGACCAGTTTCAGAGACGTTGGCAGCGGACCGTTCGCGTCCGCTCCAACGGGAACATGCAACTCGTTCGCCGTGACAAATCCATATTTAGGGTAGCGAAACTCCCACCAGAATTGATGGCCAACCACGGTCACATTCAACGCCTGCCCGGGCAGCGGCGCGTGCTGGATGCTGAAGATGATGCGCACGCTGGCAAGGAAGATCACTACCACAATCAGAATGGGAAATACGGTCCATGCGAGTTCAATCTGATTGCTTCCGTAAATCTGGGGCGGCTCGCGTTCGTCGTCGCCGGCGCGATGGCGATAGCGAAGGATGACGTGCAACAACAATGCGGAAACTGTAACGAAGATTGCGCCCGTGATGATGAGCACGAAGATCGAGAGGCGGAAAATGTCGTGCGCAGGGGCGGACCGCGGAGAAAAGATGTTGGTGGAGGAAGTCAACAGCTTGTCGAACAAGCTGGCCCCCTGGCCGGAAGCGGTATACATCGCCAGGGCAAGATTATGTAAGGTTGGATGTGCCCGCATCGCTCCAGGCAAGATGGAGGACCGTATGGCTTCCCAACAAAAGGACTTCAACGCAAGACTCCTGCAATGCTGAACAGCTCCCTGGATGAATCCAATCATTCGCGAGGCATCGGCTGAATTCGCAAGATCCGACAAAAAGAACCGCACTTCCAGTATGACACCGTTCGCCAAGTCGCGAGGGGGCGGCGTGTTTTGACTCAAACCTCAATGGGATGAAAAATCGGGCAACGAGTTTGTCGTCCGGTCGCTGGCGGATGAGTGAAACCGCTCATTGGCGGATGCGCGGGTTCGCCAGGATGTAGAGCGCATCTGTGAGGAGGTTCACCAGCACATAGGTCAGACCGATAGCCAGAATGCAGCCTTGCACCAGCGGGTAATCCCGATTGGAAATGGCGGAGATGGTCAGTCGCCCGAGTCCAGGCCAGGAGAAGATGGTCTCGGTCACGATGGCGCCAGCCAGCAGAACGCCGAACTGCAAGCCAATCACCGTCAGCAGCGGAATCATCGCATTGGGGAGGGCGTGGCGATAGACGACGGCGCGCTCGGACAGTCCTTTTGCGCGCGCGGTGCGGATATAGTCCTGACCCAGCTCCTCCAGCATGGAGGTGCGAACCATGCGGGTCAGAATTGCCGCCAGCGCCGTTCCCATGGTGACGGTCGGCAGAATAAAATTCCGCCACGATCCAGTCCCGGAGACGGGGAGCCATCCCAGCGCAATTCCAAACACGAGAATCAAAATGGGGCCCAGCGTGAAACTTGGAAAGGAAACTCCAAACAAGCTGATTACGCCGAGCCACTTGTCCTGCCATCGGGAGCGATGGCGCGCGGAGGCGATGCCGGCGGGAAACGACAGCAGAATCGCCAGCAGAACAGCGGGGATGGCAAGCTCCAACGTGTACGGATAGCGCGACAAGATCAGTTGCGTGACCGGGGTGTTGAAGCGCAGCGACTGCCCCAGATTCCCATGCAGCACTCCGTTCCAGTAGCGAACATATTGCGTGCCGAGTGGGACATCCAATCCATAGGCATGGCACAAGGCGCCGATATCGGAAGCCGTGGCTCCCTCGCCCAGCATCTGCTCTACCGGATCGCCCGGAACCAGATGAATGAGAAAGAAGATGAGCGACACCACAATCCAGAGCACCGGGAGAAGCAGCAGAAGACGTTTCAGGACGGTGCGCCAGGCTGCCTTCATGCTGGATTGTGCTCCTCGTTGTTGAAACCGGTCTTCGTCGCGGAGCTTTCCAGTGTTCCAACCTGGGCGCCGCGACTCTTAGGCGGCAAAACTTTTTCCGCATCGATATTCGAGGATGATTTTTTGTCCGTCATCGCCGCGGTTTCCGGCTCTACGCGCACGCGGGTGATGCGGTGGTCTTCCATTGCGGCAACGGTGAATCTTCGCCCTTCATGCACCATCGAATCGCCCACGGTGGGAATTTTCTGCATGTGCACCAGTAGAAATCCTGCCAGCGTTTCGACGCCGCCATCGTGCGGCAGATGCCACCCCATCTGGGTTTCGAGATCCAGCAGCGTGACGTTGCCGTGTAGCACCAGCGTACCGGAAGAAAGCGTTTGCATGGAGCTGTCGTGTATGTCGAATTCATCCTCCATCTCGCCGACAATCTGCTCCAGCGCGTCTTCGACCGTGACGAGTCCTGTTGTCGAGCCAAATTCGTCCACAACGATGGCAAGATGCCTTCTTCGAGTTTGAAATTCTGTGAGCAGATCGGAGACGAGCTTGGTTTCCGGCACGATAATCACATCGTGCATCAGCTGGCCGAGCTGCATTTCGCTTTCTCCGTCTCGGATCGCGCTGGTTTGAGCCGCTGCCTGAAGGATGGCGCGGGAATGCATGAGCCGCGCCAGGTCCTTGGCATAGACAACGCCCACGATATGCTCGGGACCTCGTTGGGGATCGAAGACGGGAACTCGCGAACGCTGCACCTGGGTAATGCGCGCGTTGGCCTCGGCGAGGGGAAGATCGGTGGGCAGAGAAAAAATCCGTTGCCGGGGCGTCATGATTTCGCGCACGGTGATGGTATCCAGATCGAGCACGCGATGGATAATCATCTCGAGCTTTTCCGGCAACAGCCCCACGCGTCGGGTAGCCGTGGTGATGAGCTTCAACTCCTCCGGGGAATGGGCGGTTCCATCGGGGACGCGAGACAGCCGGAATACGCGCAGCACCAGTTCCGCGGAGGCGTTCATGAAGCGGACCAGGGGGCGCGTCAGCCGCATGAAGACGTTGATGGGGCCGGCGATCGCCAACGCCATTTTCTCGCCCTGGCGCAGCGCCAGCGACTTGGGTACCAGCTCTCCAAAAATAACTTCCAGATAGGTAATCAGGCTGAACGCCAGCCCCGCGGACACGATACCGGCGAAAAAGCGGGCATGGGGCAGAATGGAAAGCCACGGTACCAGAAAGCGCGCCACAAAGGGTTCGCCCAACCAGCCGAGCGTCAGGCTGGCCAAAGTTACGCCCAGCTGCACCGCGGGTAAAAGTTCTTCCAGGTTCGATTGCAACTCTGCAACAAGGCGCGCGCTACCACGCTTCTCTTCGATCAGTTGCTGCACCCGTGTACGCCGCAGCGAAACAAGGGCAAACTCCGCAGCGACGAAAAATGCGTTGGCCAGAATCAACGCCGCAATCGCGGCAGCTCGAAATAGCGGCAGAGTTGGCATTCGCCTCCGAGTCTAGCAGGCCGCGAGGGTCGAAGGCCTCGCCGCTAAAAGCGCCTTTATCTCCATGTATGGAGAGTTATTGTCTATGGAACCCTCAGCAATAATTCCTCGTATCTATCCTCCTGCCGGTAGTACATTTCCATTAAGTCCCAGTCGCCCCCGGAGGATTCCCCCATGCACGCCCCACGACGAGTTATTGCATTCTTGTCCCTCGCCTGTATCTCATCCCTTTGCTACGCGGCTGACCTGACCTTCCAACGTTCCTTGACCGCCAGCGGGAATGTGGCGTTCAGCCTGATTACCTATCTGGAAGT
>JAJZDO010000871.1 GCA_021805955.1 Acidobacteriota bacterium | reverse complement strand
GCACATTGCGTCCAGAATTTCCAAACTGATATTGAGGCGGTACAACAAAGCAGGATGTATCAAACCAATGGCTCGGCTTCGCTTGCGAATGCGAGAGATTGCCATTGCAAACTCGGTTTGGCCTTGAGGTCGTTCCATCATTGACGTTATCGAAAGAAAGAACAGATGTGAAGGGTACGCCTGTTGAGTCCTGATAGATTG
The DNA here is from genome assembly GCA_021805955.1 of Acidobacteriota bacterium. Next base: position 8,394 of record JAJZDO010000871.1, on the reverse strand, counting down.
CCGCTAGCGCCCATCCTCCGACTACCGCGGATTCCCAGCCCGTCCCCAAGTACGCCCTGCCCTGTCCCAAGGGTAATGCCCACTCCCCGCCCAAACTGAATCGTGCTTGCACGTCGTTGTCTCCTGGTCCTCGTTGCGCAGCTAAGTCATAGTTGTTTTGCGGGTTATCTCCGCCGCCTCCGCATCCGGTAGCGCCTAAACAATCCACGCCCCCATAATCGATTTCGCGCCCATACGTAAATGCCGCCAGAAACGAGACACCCGATTGCAAATTTTGCTGCAATTCCATCGACAGGCCTTCATAGTGGCTCGTTGCCCACGGCGACGTCCGCATGACTCTTGCCACCGTATAAGCCGCCAGCGGGCGTCTCGCAGTCGGAGACCCCGGTCCAGGTACAAGAGGTTGGTTCGCTTGCGTCTGTTGACTATGTATGTGGACGCCCGTGCTCCCCACATAGGTTGTGGTCCAGGCCATCCTCCAGGGCAACTGCTTTTCAAGAGCCAGATTCCATTCCTGGACATAGGACGTCGTCATGTGGTCGGCCCAGCTTTGCAAAGTCGCAGTAGATGACGGGTTGAGCTTGAATTCGCTTGGGTTGATAGGCGGTAACGGCGTAAAGGAGGCGCTTGGAAGCACTTCAAAGCCGGTGGATGGATTCACTTCATCGCTTATAATGGATTGAGCGCCATAGCCGAAAAATGGTGGGTTGTCGTCCATGCGCTGGTTCACTCCGGTACCCTCGTCCTGCGCGTAGAAGATCCCGAACGCGCCGCGGACCACAAAATCTTTTATCCTTGGAACAAGATATGCAAATCCCACGCGCGGACCAAAATCCAACGTGCTTGTTGTGACGAGCGAGCGCGGTCTTCTCGGATCGCCCGCGAGGATAAAGTCACCGTAAAGCGGATCGCCGGGATCGAGGATCAAGTTAGCCATCCGGTTGTTAAGCTCGGTATATGGCGAAACATAATCGTATCGCATACCCAGATTCAAGGTCAGCGATCTGCTCACCGTCCAATCATCCTGAAAATAGCCGCCGGCATACCATCCTCGATCATTTGCGACCGCTATCGTTCCGACATCCGCCGTGTTTGCTGTACCTAGGAGGAAGTCCGCCACTGAACTGCCTGTGTGCGAACGATTCTGAGGATTCTGCGTAAATACTCCCGTGAATCCGAAGCTTCCGCGCCCGGCCAGCGCCGCGTCGGTGTGGTCCCGCAACAGCATCATCTCGCCGCCCATTTGCAGAGAATGCTTGCCCAACATCTTCGAGAAATTGTCGGAAAAATCCCATACTCCCGCAGTTTTTGTAAGCGGGGAATTGGTGCAGCAGCTGGCTTGAGCGCCAATCTGCGCATATCCTGAGATGTTAAATTGCGGGATGCTGCTATCAATTCCAGTACTAAGAGATCCGGGAATAATGGGGTTGCGCGCTTGCGTTGCATCGGAGTGCAGATAGATGCTGGTCCAAGCGAAGCGCGCCTCGTTGATCGAAGTTGCGCTGAAAACGTGGGTATATCCGTACCCAACACCATAATCTTTGATAGTGCGCTCGACCGGAGTCTCGGTCGGCAACGGAAGCGCTGCGTCTGCCAGCGTCGACTGCCATTCTACTGAATAGCGCGCGAACATCGAATCATTGCGCGTGATTTGAACATCGCCCCGTACTACGCCATTTTCGCTGCTGGAAATTGTTGGCGAACTATCCGAATATAAGGTCTGGGATCCGGGCACGTTCGGCGCTGGATAGCCATCGAGCAGTTGAGATGTGATCGGACTGAAATCGGAAGCGGGGATCGTATTGTTCGGGAAAAGAGAGCGCACATATCCTGTTCCTTGACGTGTCGTTGTAAATGGATTGTAGATCGGCGTTGCCCCGAAATTCCCAGCTCGATTTGCTAAGGATGGCACAGTGGATTGGCTGATGAAGTCAGTGTGGTTATCTAGCTGTTCGTCGGCGACGAAGATCCACGCGCGGTCTTTTTTAATCGGTCCTCCAAGCGATCCGCCCCATTGATTTTGCACCAGCAGCGGTTTCACGCCGTGCAGTGCGAAGAAGTTTGCGGCGTTCGCCTGATCATTTTGCACGAACTCGTATGCGGATCCGTGAATGTTATTGGTGCCGCTTTTGGTGATCGCGTTTACCACCGCGCCCGCTGAAGCGCCGTATACTGCCGAGTAGTTGCTTGTTTCGACCGTAAACTCTGAGAGCGCGTCCAGAGGCGGACGAATCATATCGCGCTGAGCGTTATCTGTACCCCGGATATAGTTGACATTCCGCGCTCCATCCAGCAAAAACGCATTCTGTAGACCTGTCTGGCCGTACGCGTTGAAAGAGTTATCCTTACCCCCGACGGTAGGAACCGCCCCCGGCGCCAGGTTTGCTACCGTTAGATAACTCCTCCCGTTCAATGGCACCTGGAGCATTTGTTGGGACGTAATTACCTGTGACACAGTTGAGGTCGTGTCTTGAATCAGAGGCGCGGCACCTGTCACAGTCACGGATTGCTGACTGCTCCCGGTCATCAGGTGAATGCGTAGATCTGTTATCTGCCCGACATTCACTGGAATTTGGGCCCGCGTGAGTTGCTGGAATCCGGCTGCCGAGACCGTTATGTCGTAGTTACCCGGTAACAAAAGAGGAGCGGTCGCCAGGCCTGCCCCATCGGTCTGCAACGTGCGGACGACATTACCTGTAGCAGATCCCTTGATGAAAACGGTTGCGCCGGCCACCACAGCATTCATCGGGTCGGACACGGTGATGGAAATCCCGCCCGTGGATGTCTGTGCAAGAACAGTGGAGCTAAAAACTATCAGCAGAATCATACCGAGCATCACTTTACGAGAATTTAACATCGACGCTGAAAATGTCACTTCCATGACTGTCTCCAAAGAAAATTGTGAATCGCGCAATGTTTTCTAGGCGGGGGACTAACGCAGGCAAGCATCATCCAATAGGGTGGCTTTGTCAACGTTTTTCACGGTGATTTGACATGTTACAAACCTAACTTTCCAATAGTTGAGCGCGTTCCAGTCGCTGATCCCCACTGAAGGGATCTTTTCTCGAAGTGCTTCAGGTCATTCGTCGCCTCTTGATCCGGCCCGAGTGTTTCCGGCTGGAGCGAGAGTTTGCCAGCCCGGATTTGCACCGGGGAGGAAAATGCACCTTGTCACGGCACACATAATTCCGCCGCAGAAAGAGCCCTGCACGCGGTTGCCGCCGGCAATCTACTCCATAATTGCAATATCTTTGGATGGCCGTAGGTTTTTCCAACCCACAGCCCAACCCACAAATCCTGCTGTCTTTGCACGCCTTCCGCATACTTTGGCAGCCCCCGCGGTGTCGTAAGTCGTTGAAAAACAAAATGCAGGTAAATTCATACGGTGGAAGTCGCAGGTTCGAATCCTACAGCGCCCACCAAATAAATGAATAATTTAGACGCGATTAGAAGATTGTTCCGATGTGCAGCTTTACACTGATGTTTCATCTTCATTCTGCAGAACTTCAGGAGATCTATGCGCCCACCAACTTCTCTTGCAGTGACCGGGTTTGCCTTGGCAGTCGCGTTCCCGCTCATGTGTTCCGCTCAGTCGAGTTCCGCCCAACCCACCTCCGCGACGCCCATCACGGTTACAGTCGATGCCACCGATGCGCCCCGCAAGATGCTACACGCTGACCTCGTCATTCCAGTGCAGCCCGGCGACCTCACCCTGGTCTACGCGAAATGGATTCCCGGCGAGCACGAAGCATCCGGCCCCATCGACAATCTTGCCGGCGTCATCATCCAGGCCAACGGCCAGACACTTCCTTGGGTGCGCGACAGCGTCAACATGTTTGAATTGCACGTGCATGTGCCGCAAGGCGTCACGGAGCTGAAAGTCCATGACGACTTTCTCGCGACGGCGGATCCCACGGGATTTTCCTCCGGGGCCTCGACCAGCGAAAACCTCGCAATGATTAGTTGGAATGAGGTCATGCTGTGGCCCGAAGTTTCTTCGGCGAAGGATGTTCTGGTCACACCCACCGTCACCCTGCCGCAAGGCTGGAAGTTCGCCACTGCGCTGACCGCAACTGGCCACGACGGGAACACAACCCATTTCGCCACGGTCCCCTTGAACGAATTGGTGGATTCGCCCGTGCTTTCCGGCCGCTACTTTCGAGAGATTCCCCTGGCGCCGGAGATTTCTCCGAAACATTATCTCGATCTCGCCGCCGACGGTCCGGAAGACCTGGAAATGCCGCAGCAAATGCTGGCAGGATTCAACGATCTGGTGCGTCAAGCCAGTGCTCTTTACCAGTCGCACCACTACGGCAGCTATCACTTTTTGATGACGCTCAGCGATCAGGTCGCGCATTTCGGCTTGGAACATCATCAATCCAACGACGACCGTGTGCCCGAGAAGACCTTCCTCGATCCGAATATGGACGCGCTGGAGGCGGGTCTGCTACCCCACGAATTTACTCATTCATGGAATGGAAAATATCGTCGTCCAGAAGGATTGCTTTCGCCCGACTTCCAGACGCCGATGAAGGGCAATCTGCTGTGGGTGTACGAAGGCCTGACAGAATACCTTGGCGATGTGCTCACCGCGCGTAGTGGCCTTTGGACTGATGACCAGTATCGCGAGGCGCTGGCGAACTCCGCCGCGATCATGGACAATCGACCCGGCCGCACCTGGCGCGATCTGCAGGATACGGCCACCGCAGCGCAAATCTTATATAGCTCTGGAGATCGATGGGACAATTGGCGGCGAAACGTGGATTATTATCGCGAAGGCGAACTGATCTGGCTCGAAGCGGATACCGTTATTCGCCAGAAAAGCCACGGCAAGAAGTCGCTCAACGATTTCTGCGTCCGCTTTCTCGGCCTCGGCGGCAACACCGGCCCAATCACCGTGCCATATACATTTCAGGACATTGTCGACAACCTGAATGCCGTCCAACCCTATGACTGGGCCAATTTCCTGACTGATCGGCTAACTACCAAGGTCGATCATGCGCCACTCGGTGGCATCGAGAATGGCGGGTATCGTCTGGTCTACACAGACACGCCGAACTCCATGGAGCAGGCGCGTGAAGCGGAGGCAGGTGTGGACGCGTGGTACTCCCTCGGCCTCCATATCTCTCATAACGGCGTGCTCAGAGATGTGCTGTTCTATTCGCCGGCATACAAGGCGGATTTAGGCCCGGATATGACGATCGTCGCAGTGAATGGACGCCAATATACCGACGCCCTGATGCACGACGCCATCCGCAATTCCAAAACGTCGCAGACGCCGATCGAGCTCATCGTAGAGAACACTGGCTATTACCGCGTCGTGCAGATCGACTACCACGGTGGCGAACGCTATCCGCATCTGGAGCGCGTCGACTCGAAGCCCGATCTGCTGGATCAAATTCTCCAACCTTTGCCCGCGCATTGAAACAGTAAGAAGTTTCGTCTCCTGTGCCGCCGCTCCCAAGCTAGGGAGCGGCATTTTCCTGTATGCTGCAATGGAATTGATGAGGACACGAAAATGTTGCCCCTGACACGTCTCTACTGTAGTGCAGTGCTTGCAACCATGTTCCTTACCGGCCTGGAACTCTATGCTCAGTCCACGCAATTGCTGGTCGATGCGGACCACCGCGCTGCGACCAGCCTGGATGGCGCGTGGCACGTCATCGTGGATCCGTATGGCAAGGGACTGTATGCCTCCGACGGCAGCGTTTTGCAGCACGGCTATGGCGAAAACCATCAGCCGAAATCGAAAAGCGACCTGGTCGAATATAGCTTCGCGAAGAGCCCAACGCTCCAAGTTCCCGGCGATTGGAACACGCAACGCAAAGACCTGTTCTTCTACGAAGGCGTGATTTGGTATCAGAAAGATTTCGCCTACACGCCAAAACCGCACACGCGTGCGTTTCTCCACGTTGGAGCGGCCAATTATCGCGCCTATGTCTTCGTCAACGGAACCAAGGTTTGCCAGCATGAAGGAGGTTTCACTCCCTTCGATTGTGACGCTACCGGCGTGCTCCACGCTGGCAACAATTTTGTCGTGATCGCCGTCGACAGCACGCGACTGCGAGATGGTGTTCCCGCACTGCGGACAGATTGGTGGAACTATGGAGGGTTGACCCGCGACGTTTCGCTGATCGAGGTGCCCGAGCAATACATTGACGACTACGACCTGCACCTGCAGCGCGGCACGACGACGGAAATTGCGGGCTACGTCCACGTGCAGGGCGCATCCGCGGAAGAGCCGGTGGTGGTGCGCATTCCGCAGGCAGGCATTGTGCAGAAAGCCACTACAGACGCATCCGGGCGCGCGCAGATTTCCATGCACGTGCCGAAATTGGAACTGTGGGCGCCCGAACACCCAAAACTCTATCGTGTCGAAATTCAGGCAGGGAACGGCCAGGGAAGCGACCATCTCTCTGACGAGATTGGCTTCCGCACCATCGAGGTACATGGCACGAAGATTCTGCTGAATGGCACACCGATCTTCCTGCGCGGCGTTTCCATCCATGGAGAGGCGCCCATCCGTGGCGGCCGTCCCACCAGCGAAAAAGATGATGAGACGCTGTTGCGATGGGCGAAAGAAATGGGCGTGAACTTTGTGCGCCTGCCCCATTACCCGCAGAGCACCCGCATGTTGCGGCTCGCGGACCGCATGGGAATTCTGGTGTGGGAAGAAGTGCCTGTCTACTGGGCCATCGAGTTCGACAATCCAGCGGTGCTGGCGAAGGCCCAGCAACAACTGCAAGAGATCATTCGGCGCGATCGCGACAAGGCGTCCGTCATCTTCTGGTCCGTCGCCAATGAAACGCCGGTCAATCCGGCGAGGAATGCATTCCTGCAATCGTTGATCTCTACGGCGCGAGCGCAGGACGGCACGCGTCTGGTCACGGCAGCCATGCTGTCCTCCATGCATGGGAACGAGATTCAAGTGAACGACCCGCTTGGCGCGTACCTTGACGTTGTCAGCTTCAATGAGTATGCGGGATGGTATCAAGGCTCGGCGGACGACGTCGCCAAAATCAAGATCACCTCCATCTATCAGAAGCCGCTGTTGCTGAGCGAGTTTGGCGCAGGCGCCAAGGCCGGTTTCCACGCCGACGCGCAAACCCGTTGGAGCGAAGAATTTCAGGCCAATGTATATCGCCAACAATTGACGATGCTACGCGGCGTGAAGAACTTGCGCGGCATCTGCCCTTGGCTGCTGGTAGATTTCCATTCCCCCATGCGCGAACTTCCCGGCATCCAGGACTTCTTCAACCGCAAGGGACTTATCTCGGACCAGGGCCAGAAAAAGCAGGCCTATTTCCTCATGCAGAAGGCCTATACCCACAGAACCATCGGCCAGGCGCAGTAACGCATCTCCAAGCGGCTTCGTATCAGGTTTCGCTCTATTGGAATGCCCCGGCGACAATGGTCGCCTGCACTTCCACGTGGCCGCGAAATTCGTGCCGCGTCAATCGATAGGCGATCTGCATCGTGTCGCCCACCACGGGCGGCCGTTCCAGCGCGGAGTCGATCGAAAACCATACCGCTTCCAAAGTCAGATCTCCGCGTTCCAGCTGCAACCGGCCATGCCGTCCGTTCGTCAGCGCTCGGTACCTGGCCACGCGAAAGGTTCCCGAGTAGAGCGGCGCTTCGAACCCGCGACCAAACGGTCCCATCGCCTCCAGCGCGTGAATGCTTTTCAGATCGTGCGAATTGGCATCCAGTTCACCATCGGTCCAGAGTTCTGGGCCGGTTGCGATCGCTCCCCCGGTTTGCTCCGCGACCGCGAAGGAGAAGGCTTGCCGAAACCGGTCCATATCGCTGACGCGGATGGTCGCGCCCGCCGCCGCCTGGTGACCGCCGTACGCGACCAACAGATCTGGGTGAGCGCTCGCCACGTCCTTCAAGGCCCGTTGCACATCGATCCCATGCACCGACCGAAACGATCCGCTGGCGAGTCCCACTCCCTGAGAAAGCCCTGGCGCCGTGGATCGCGCCCCCTGTCCTTGCGGCGCGAAGATAGCACAGGGCTTGCCAAAGGCTTCGACCACTCGGCTTGCCGTGATGCCATGCACGCCGGAGTGCCCGTCTTCCAGGAACAGCACGATGGCCGGTCCTGCAACCCCTGCCGCCTGCGGAAAGGCTTGCGCGCGCAACCTGCGTTCGATGGCCTGACGCTCGGCATTCTCACGCCTCAGCTCACTCCAACAGGTCGCGGCCTCCGGTTCCGTCTTTGCGATGAGAAACCGAAATCCTACCTCTGCCCAATCCAGCCGCCCAGAGGCTGCGATGGCGGGCACCAGGCGAAAAGCAATGGTCTCGGCGTCGATCTCGCCCTTCACGTCCGCCGCAAAAATCTTCCAGCATGGCCGGCATCCGGAGCGAAACTTCTTACTGTTTCAATGCGCG
>JAJZDO010000825.1 GCA_021805955.1 Acidobacteriota bacterium | reverse complement strand
GCACTGTTGGCAGCAGCCAAACATCCGAATCCGAAAAGGCACGATCGGCTTCGGCAATTATTCGGCAGCGTGTATCCATCAGTTCCAGATAATCCGTCTGAGAGATTTCTTTTCCGCGCTGAATCCGCACCAGGACACGCGGATCATAGAACTCTCTTTGCGTAGCGATGAGTTGACGGTGCCAGTCGTACGATTCATAGGCAGGGATTCCACCCCCGGCATAGGATTCGGGAATCTCATGCAGCGTAGAGAAGCGTACTTCCGCCAGATGTGCGCCTGCCGTGGAAAGAATGGACAATGCCGCTTCAAAGCGACGGGCGACATAGGCATCCAATCCATCGAGCACGTAGCCTTGAAGAACGCCGACGCGGAGTTCAGCCATTTCACAAGGAAGCAACGGCGTGGGGGCATCGCCGGATAAAACGGCATCAATCCGTGCACAGCAGGCAACTGTTGGAGCAATCGCACCAACGGAGTCCAGACTGCGAGATAACGGCAGCACGCCTTGCAGCGGTACGCGACGCGCGGTTGGTTTGAATGCGGTGAGACCACAGAGTGCTGCAGGGATGCGGAGGGAGCCCCCGGTGTCTGTGCCGATTGCCGCCGCAGCCATGCCATCGGCGACGGAGACGGCAGCGCCGGAAGAGGAACCGCCTGGGATGCGCCCATTCGTCCGGTCATAGGGATTGCGGGGTGTGCCGTAGTGCGGGTTGATCCCCAGACCGGAGAAGGCAAACTCGGTCATGTTGGTTCGTCCGACCAGGATTGCCCCGGCCGCTCGCAAGCGTTTAATGACAGCCGCATCTTTTGTCGCGGGCGGCGCATTTTTCAGCACTTTTGATCCGGCCGGCGTCGGCTCTCCTGCGACATCAAAAAGATCTTTGACGGAGATTGGCAGGCCAAGAAGCGATCCCAGATCCACGACCGTACGACGCTGTTTATCGATGGCATCTGCCCCATGTCGAGCAGAAGTATCATAGATTCGCGTGAAGGCGCGTGCGCCTTCGCCTGAGGGATCAGCCGCAGCCGCAAGGCATTTCTCGACCAGTTCACGACTGGTCGTTTGACCGGCTTCCAGCGCGGCCATTTGGTCTGTGATCGGTAGCAATTGCAGCACGTGTCTATCCTAAAAAAATTCCGCTGCATTTCTTCGTTCGGCATGGAACCGCCGAATCGCTAGAAAAATGTCTGCACGATATCGATGACCTGATAGCTGGAATCCAACACCGGTAGGTAACGCCATTTATCGAAGGTCAAGCAAGGATGTGAGATGTCGAGTCCAATCATGTCCCCCACCCGGACATCGTCACCCTCGGAAATTTTCATATAAGCATGTTGGTCCATCATGCGGAAGAGTTCCCAACGGCTAGGGCAGGCATCCGGTCTAGCCTGCCCAGGCCGGTAGTGCAGGCTGGGAGTCGGCAAGCCGGCATCGAAGGCTGCGTCGCGTTTTCCCAGTGTGAGAATCGCCTTGTCCTTTTCCGGGATGGACTGCACATAGGCCCACAACTGCAATGCAGGCAGCAGACCGGATCGCATCTTCTGCGCGATCGGATTTCTGCTTTGGATCTGAATCTGGGCCTCACGATAAACACCTACGTCATGCGTCAGATAGCATCCTGGACGCAAGACGATCTCGACTGGGTATCCGATATCGGCAGCGGAGAATACTTCCGCCACAATGTCATACCATGCAGAACCAGCGCCGGAAAGGACCGCCGGATTCCGGTCGAAGTGATTCCCTTTCGCGAGCTTAGCCGCCACCTCGACGGCACGGTGCAGAAATTTACGAATGGCTGTTTCGTCCTGCAGCACGCCTTCATACAACTCGACGCCAGAGACAGCGAGGTGATCGCGCCAGCGATGAAGTGCAGCCAGCAGCGCATCGAGCTCCTGCGAATTGCGGATTCCGGTACGTCCGCCGTCAACTCCCAACTCGATCAAGACATTCAGCTTTTGACGATGTACAGAGAAAAATTCTCCAAGCTGGTCCGCTTGTTGGGCTGAGTCGACCAGACAATGAAACTCAAATGTCTCATCCCGTAACAGGCGCGAGACGATTTCCATATTCTGCTTCCCGACCAGTTGATTCGCCATCAAAACGCGGCGGACACCATGTTCATGCGCCACTCTTGACTGATGTGCGGTGGCCAGCGTGATGCCCCAGGCCCCAGTTTGGAGTTGACGCGCAAAAAGCGCAGGAGCCATGGTGGTTTTTCCGTGCGGAGCCAGGTTGACGCCATACGCCTGAATGAATCGCTGCATCCACGCAAGGTTATGCGCCAACTTGTCCTCGTATAGGACCGCGGTCGGAAGGCTGAGATCCTCATGTAACAGGTTCCAACGTTGCTCGGCAATCTGGAGCGGAGTCAACGGCCCATCCATGGGGCCCAGACCTTTGTTCAAGGGACCAAGAGGCACCCGTGACCGTTCCATCGTGACATAAGCTGCGCGGCTGGCCTCGTGTTCTTCCATGCGATTCCCCCTATGAATCTCAAATGATATAAGCTTTGGAGATTACTGGAGAAGCGAAGAAGCCAAACAGAACGATTCGCCAATATTGACATGCACCCAATGGGCCGAGAGCAGAAATGCCGAACTGCACAACATTAATCCGCAGCGTTCACGTTGCCGACGGCAGCGGAGGGTCGCCGGAAATGGCAGATGTTGCCATCGAGGGGGAGCGCATCATCGCGATCGGCAACCTGCCACATTACGCCGCCGAAGACATTTTTGATGGCGAAGGAAAAGTGCTGGCGCCGGGATTCGTCGATGCGCATACGCACGACGATACCAGCGTCATCCTCGCCCCGCAAATGCTGCCGAAACTGTCGCAAGGCGTAACGACAGTGGTGGTTGGCAACTGCGGCATCAGCGCAGCTCCAGTGCAACTGCGCGGCGAACCGCCCGATCCTATGAATCTTCTTGGGGACGCGAAGGACTTCTGTTACCCAACGTTTGCAGCCTACATCCATGCCGTCGCGGCGGCGCAACCCGCCGTGAATGTCGCCGCGCTGGTCGGTCACACGGCGCTTCGCAACAACCATATGGATCGCCTTGACCGGGCAGCGACACTCGGGGAAATACGTGGAATGCGCGCACAGTTGCAGGAGGCGCTGGACCACGGAGCGACCGGTCTGAGCACCGGTCTGGCGTATCTTTCGGCTTACTCGGCTTCCACAGAAGAAGTGATGGCGCTGGCGGAGTTGCTGGCTAGTGCTGGCGCAATCTACGCCACTCATTTGCGCAGCGAGACGGAGGCGATGCTGCAGGCGATGGACGAGGCGGTTCGCATTGGCAGGCACGCTGCAGTTCCAGTGGTGATTTCGCATTTGAAATGCGCAGGCATCGCGAACTGGGGACGCAGCGCGGAAGTGCTCGAATGGCTTGACCGGGCGCGTAAGGAGCAGCCGATTGGTTGCGATTGCTACCCTTACGCCGCCGGTTCCAGCACGCTGGACCTGCGCCAGGTGGATGCACGCGTAAAGATTCAAATCACATGGTCGAAGGCGCATCCGGAAAAGGCGGGGCAAACGCTGGCAGAAATTGCGGAGACCTGGGGCGTGCCGCTACTGGAGGCCGCGAAGCGCTTACAGCCGGCGGGCGCAATTTATCACAGCATTGCGGAGGAGGACATGCGAACCTTTTTGCGGCATCCTGGCACCATGATTGGCTCTGACGGCCTGCCCAACGACCCACTTCCCCACCCGCGCCTTTGGGGTACATTTCCTCGCGTGCTTGGGCGCTATTGCCGGGAGCAGAACCTGTTTTCTATTGGAGAAGCTGTCCGAAAGATGACTTCGTTGCCGGCGCAACGGTTCGGACTGGAAGATCGCGGCTGGGTCCGCGAGGGCTATTTCGCCGACCTGGTCTTGTTCGATCCGGCGACCGTGCGCGATGTTGCCACGTTTGAAGATCCAGCGCGAATCTCGGTCGGCATTGAGGCCGTGTGGGTGAATGGTACGCTGTCCTATCGAGAGGAAACATCTACAGGACAGCGGGCAGGACGCTTCTTGCCGCGACGGTCGAATCCGAGCAGACGATAAGCTACATTCAAACCGTTGTGGATACAATTTCACGGAGGTCACACTTCAAATGAAGCGCTACGGAGTAGAGGGCGGCAAGGGGATCGGCGGTCAGCATCTGCCATTCGCGCGGGCCGTCGAGGCAGATGGGTGGCTGTATGTTTCCGGGCAAGTGCCAATGGTGAATGGCGTCCTGGTTGAAGGCAACATTGTTCGCCAGAGCCGTCAGGCGATTGACAACCTGCTTGCAATCCTGCACGAGGCAGGTTATGGCGCGGAGGATGTCGTGCGTTGCGGCGTGTGGCTGGACGATACGCGCGACTTTGCCGCGTTCAATCGTGTATTTCAGGAATATTTCGGAGAAACCCCGCCTGCACGTTCCTGCGTTGCCTCCAGCATGATGGTTGACTGTAAAGTAGAGATCGATTGCGTCGCGTATAAACCGCCGAAGAAGTGATGCAACACGCCTGCCGTTGGCAGATATTTACACCGGTAGTTTCCTAATAAAAGCAAATCATGATGCCTGCCCTCTTCATCCCTAGCCACGGAACATTTCTCTTGCTTTCGGCGCTATGTTCCGTCGTGGTGCTGATCGTCCTGATCGCGCGCTACAAGGCGAACCCGTTCATTGCATTGATGTCGGTTTCCATCGCGCTGGCGATGGTGACCGGCATGCCGATGGCGACCATCGTTCAGTCGTTCGAAGCGGGCGTGGGCGGCACGCTGGGCCATATTGCGGTGGTCATCGGGCTGGGAACCATGCTGGGCAAAATGATGGCAGAATCCGGCGGCGCGGACCAGATTGCCCATACGCTGATCCGATTCTTTGGCGAGAAACGCGTGCATTGGGCCATGGTCGTCATCGGCTTCGTGGTCGGTCTTCCCGTATTTTTTGAGGTTGGCTTTGTTCTTCTAATTCCGATTGCGTTTACCGTTGCCAAACGCACGCGTACATCGCTGGTGCTCGTGGGACTGCCCATGGTGGCGGGGCTTTCGGTTGTGCATGGATTGGTGCCTCCGCATCCCGCCGCGCTGCTGGCGGTTGCCGCTTATCATGCGGACGTTGGGAAGACAGTTTTTTATGCGCTGATCGTCGGCATCCCAACGGCCATTCTAGCCGGGCCATTGTATGCAAAATTGATTTCGCCGCACATTCATCTGGCGCCGGAAAATCCCATCGCTGCGGAGTTTCTCGATCGCGATCCACACAGCAAATTGCCCAGCTTCACCCTGACGATGGTAACGGTGCTGTTGCCCGTGATTTTTATGATGATTGGCAGTTGGGCGAATACATTTGCCGCTCAGGGTACCTTGCCGAATGAAATTCTCCAATTGATCGGCGGCGCCGATATCGCGCTGCTGATCGGCGTGTTGATCAGTTTTATTACGTTGGGAAAGATGCGCGGATTCAGTCGCGATACGATCCTGAAATTCACAAATGAGTGTTTAGCGCCCACCGCAACCATTACGTTGCTGGTGGGTGCGGGCGGGGGATTCGGCAGAATCCTGGAGGACAGCGGCACTGCAGCGGCCATTGTGGATGTGGCGCTGCGCGCACACATCCCTCTACTCCTGCTGGCCTGGCTGGTGGCAGCGGCGGTGCGCATTGCCACTGGGTCGGCAACCGTGGCAATGACGACAGCGGCCGGGATTATCGCGCCGATTGCGCTACATGTGCATGGAGCACAACCGGAATTGCTTGCCATTGCGACCGGTGCGGGCTCACTGGTGTTCTCGCATGTGAATGATGGCGGCTTCTGGATGGTAAAAGAGTATTTCAATATGACGGTAGCGGACACCTTTAAAACGTGGACTGTCTGCGAAACCATTATTTCCACGGTGGCGCTGGCATTGACGCTAGTGCTGGCTCGGATCGTCTAATCTGCTTCTGGGCAATCTGCGCGAAACCACCCATCTGGAAAGATCGGGCGCGCGCTCCATGACTACTTCATACGGATGGCGACAAACCTGCGGCCTGCGTACAGACGATAGCTGCCGGCGTGAGTGCCTGCGACAATCTCCAGCGGCCGTGGATGGGGCATGGTTGCGTCTGTTTTGGATACGGCATGCAGTACATCGTGCGCGCCAAGATTCATCACGACAAAAGCATTGTTCGCAATGAAGCCGAACCCATACGCACCAGCGGACAGGGTTTCTCCGTTGATTGTCAACGCGGTTTCACTGAGGATGTAGCCTTGGTATTTCTGCTGGATACTGGTTGCATATCCGGAACTGTCCACAAGACCGGCCAGCACAATCGTGCCGTCCGCAGATCGTAGGCCGAAGGTGTTGCGCATCTGGACGGTGGCAGTTTGGCCGCGGAAAAAGACCGAGTGCGGCATCAGGCTGCCGACATCCTGCGGCGTCAAAATTTTTGTTTGCGCAGAAGCGGCCGATTGCGCGCGAACCGATTGATTGCCGGGTAGGCAGCAAGCCAAAGACAGGCCCGCAATCACGAGTAAAAAACGCTGAAATACCGGCAAATGTCTTGTCATGAGGCTTATGATAGTTCAAATCTTTGAGTGCCATCTACTTTTTTGTCGTCAAGATGAAGTCCTCCAGCCCTTCGACATGCTTATGCGGCAGCCAAGACATTGCCCCGCGCCAAAAGATCAGTGGCCAGGAAAACTCCTGCGTTCGTACGTTGAAAGTGAAAGGGCCGCTCAAGACGAAGATAAAGAAAAACTATGCGGAGAATAAAGGGAATCTATTGCTCACGGCCGGGGTGAGGACGTACTCTATAGCAAATCAGGAAAGAATGTTCCTAAAATGTGGCCGAGACCTCGAGGCCCGAAAATACAAATTCAAATTCTGATTCAAAACCAGTTCTACAGGAGGAACTATGTCAAGTGAATTGCGGGATTTTCTTGCACTCTCATACGGAGAGTTGGAGAATTTGAATCTGGAGGCGAAGGAGCAGCGGAAGCATCGTGTCGCGGCCCACAAGGTCCAGGAACAGCGGCTGAAATATCTGACGGACGAAAAACGCATTAAAGCTGTGACCGTGTTGTTTAGCGATCTGGAAGGCCGCTTGCACATGCTGGATTACGACAAAAAGTTTCTGGTGAAAAGCTGGGACAACCTAACCTTCGATGGCTCTTCAATTCGCGGCTTTACGGCGCAGCGCGAGAGCGACTTGCGACTGGGCATTGACTGGAGCGCATTTTATTGGGCTCCGTCGGATGTCTTCGGTTCGGGCAAGGTACTAGTCTTCGGCGAAGTGATCGACAAGAACGGCAAGCCGTACAGCGCCGATATCCGCGGAGAACTGAAACAGTTTGCCAGCAAGCTGTACAAATCGGACGGTTACACCTTGAATGCGGCCAACGAGATTGAGGGATTCCTCTTCAAGGGCGTAGACGCCGAGCGGAATTACTTCCAGACAGGCAAGTTTGAGTACGTCAACACGGGCGGCTATTACCACTCGCTGCCAGGTGACCCGCTGCGCACTTTCATCGATACCACGGCAGAAGTTCAGCGTGCCATGGGATTTGAGAATGAGAAAGACCACCCAGAGGTGGCACCGTCGCAGTTTGAGATCAATTACGGCTATGGTGAAGTCGTTGCAGCTGCGGACCAGATCCAACTCTACAAGCTGATCTGCCGCCAGGTAGCAACCAACCTGGGAATGACGGCGTCTTTTCTACCCAAGCCAGTGGTGGGCGTGAACGGCAGCGGCATGCACACGAACGTCTCTGTCAGTAAGGACGGCAAAAACCTCTTCTGGGACGCCAAGGGGGAAGAGAAAATCAGCGACTTCGCCTGGAATTTTGTCGACCGCATTCTGACGCACGGCAATGACTTGTGTCTGTTGTTGAATGCCAGCGTGAATGCCTATCGCCGCTTGGATCCGCACTTCGAGGCACCCAATCAGATCAAGGCGTCCGCCGTCGATCGCGGCTCGATGATCCGGATTCCCATCGGCAACGAAAAGAGCGCACGGGTGGAAGTCCGTTCGGTCAGTCCGGATGCGAACCCCTACCTGGTTTTGTATTCGATCTTCAGGACAGGACTACAAGGCAACAAGCTGAGCGACAAGAACCTGCGCCAGGCGGAACGCTATTTGCCGGACAACGTGTATACCGCGATTGAGGATTTCCGCGCTGCAGCCTGGACGACCAAGCTGTTGGGTGCAGACGTCAAGGGACGCTATGCCGACCTGAAGCAGGCCGCCGCCGACCGGTGTGCTCGTCAGTTGGGAACTTTCGTGAAGGTCCCAGAGGTCCAATACCACCACGACGTCTACAACCAATACTTATGGAACATGTTCTAGATTCTTCAATCTCCATTTGTAAACAAAAATAGTTCAACAATGCAAAGTACATCAGGCGGCCTGTAACAGGTCAAAGATGTCTTCAATGGCCTTGTCGGCCTTGTGGTAGGCAGCCTCCAGTTGGCTGTTGGGTCTGCTTTCTGGGTCGGGTTTGTGATGGAAGCGGCTGTTGGCCAGCGGGCCGCAGAGTCTCTTGTGGAAGAACAGCAGCAGCGCGGGCAGAACATGGTCCTCTTTGCGGACGTTCATTTCGGCCCATTCCATCACAATTCCGTGGTTGCGGGCGTAGGCTTCGACCCAGCCGCGGTAATCGTCGGTTCGCTGGCGGAGGGCTTCCTTGCTCACCACCGGAATACCGAGTCCCTGGCGGAAG
>JAJZDO010000065.1 GCA_021805955.1 Acidobacteriota bacterium | reverse complement strand
TGCGAAGGCGTGAGCAGATGTTGCGGTTCGGGAAGCACCCGGTCTACCTCAGCATATTGAGTATGTATTGGGTTCGTACTCAATAAGCGATATACATACTGCTGCGGGGTCATTAGTGACGGATGTGTTGTGAATTGTCGAGATTGATCGCTAAGTAGAAACCTAATCTCAGGCGGTGCGGTTGGACTAATCTTGAATCGCGGATAAATCTGATTAAACCTTCGCGCTACTTCGCGCGTCAGCTCGACGTGCGCCACCTGATCCTGGCCGACTGGAACAAAATCCGCTTGATAGATGAGGATGTCCGCCGATTGCAGCAAGGGATAGCCAAGAAAGCCGTAGGTGCTCAGGTCCTTGCCGCCCGCCGCGACGTCGCCGATTTGCTGCTGTTGCTCTTTATAGCTGGGCACGCGCTCCAGCCAGCCAAGCGGCGTAATCATCGAAAATAACAGGTGCAATTCCGCGTGCTGCGGCACCCATGACTGCACGAACAGCGTCGAGCGCTCCGGATCGAGACCCGCGCCCAGCCAGTCGAGCGCTACGTCGAGAATGTTTTTCTTGACATGCGAAGTGTCTGCGTAATCCGTGGTGAGCGCGTGCCAGTCGGCGATGAAAAAATAACACTCATACTTGTGCTGTAGATCGAGCCAGTTGTAAAGCGCGCCCATATAGTTGCCGAGATGCAGCTTCCCTGTGGGGCGCATCCCGCTCAGCACGCGCTTCCGTGATGCGCTGCGATGCTGGCCAGCCTTCAATTGGATAGATTCGGTCATGATCGCGAAGAACTCACTAGCAGATGCCTTGGTCTGGTGAACGTTGGTTCGAGCGATTTGTCATCCTGAGCGCAGCGAAGAACCTTGTGGTTTGCCGATAAAACGCGAGGTCCTTCGCTGCGCTCAGGATGACACCGGCTTGGGATCGACATCTCAACAACGCCTGACGCAATCCTCTTTCGATGGTATCGGAAGTGCAGCCCTACATGCTGAGCAGAATGTGGTTGAAGACCGACAGCATCGGACTGACGATCATGCCAATAAATCGTGCGCCAAAAAAGAAGATCAGAATCAGGCCGATCATGCCGATGGAGTCATACACGCGCAGCCAGTTATAGGGCAGCATGTGGCGGACCACGTGGCTGCCATCCAATGGCGGCAATGGGATCAGGTTGAAGGCCATCAGGATCAGATTCAATAACACGGCGTAGTAAAGCAGCATCGTAATTGGGAACAAGATCGGGCTCGCGTTCATGACGTTTGGGTCGATCATGCCCATTTGCGCGGCCATCATGGCCGAAATCACCGTGGGCGCGTTGATGAACTTCAACACCAGCAGGATCACCGTGGCGGCAATCGCGGTCAACAGGTTACTGGCGGGCCCGGCAAGCGTGGTCAGGATGTCGTCGCGCTTTATGTTCTTGAAATTGCGCGTTGTTACTGGCGTTGGCTTGGCCCAGCCGATCAACGGAAACCCGGCGTACACGCACAGCAGCGGTATCAGGATGGTGCCGAACGGGTCGATGTGCTTGATTGGGTTCAGCGTGACCCGGCCCAGCATACGGGCCGTCGGATCGCCCAGCCGCCACGCCATCCAGCCGTGCGACGCCTCATGCAGGCTGATGGCAAACAGCAGCACAACGATTTGAAAAATGATGAGTACAGCGTGTAGATTCATGCGTCCTTGCCGATGGTAGCACGCGAGCCAGCGTTAGCAGGTGTTTCGCAGTTGGGGGTGAACAGCAGGCTTCGTGCGCGAATCAGGCGCGATCTTCGCGAAGCCGATCCAGCCTGGTGGGAGCATGGTTGATATCGCCGGTGTGGGAGTCGACGCGCGCGTAGTCGGGAATCGACGATCCCGCGGGTACGACGATTTCGCTGCGATCGTCGAGCAGGACATGCTGGTGGATAGTGCAACGATCTTCAATCGTCAGGTTATACCCGAAGCTGAATTCGACGTCGTGAAAGATCTTCACATCCCTACCCATATGTTTGAAAATGTGGCGGCCCAGCATGGCGCGAAAATGAAATCCCAGCCAATGGTTCAGGCCGACCGGCGAGCGATCGAACATTCTCCAGAACCAGATCAGCGGCTTGACGCGGGCGTATTTTTCTTCATCCACGTCGGTGTAATATTCCGCCTCCAGCGTAATGTTGCGCGGATCGAGGGTCAGCTGAAGCACGTTGAACGGCAGCTCCGTCACCATGGTGAAGTTGAGTTTGCCTCCATGCGGGCGGCCCAGATAGAGCTGGTGCAGCTCGTCGCGGACAATTTCGCTGAGCAATGCGGGGTTGTGATGGCGCGTGAATTCAATGTCCAGGTGCGCGATCCAGCGTATAAATGCGGCCTCCGCATCGGGCAGAGGTTTCAACTCGCGATATTGCTCATCTTCCATCGGCGCACTCCTATGGAAAGGTTAGCAGCAGCCAGCGCGTCGCCGGGTTACTGGATCGCGAAGACTGCATAGACGGTAGCCGACCGTTCCACTTTGTTCGGTTCAATGGCAAGCGGAGCCGGGGCAGTTTCTGCTCGCGCTGCCGCACCCATCGCCATTGCTCGCATCATCGGTCGGGGCCCCTCAGGCGCTTGATTGCTGGCATACATCAACTCCCCTAATTGGATGCCGAGTCCCTGGGCCATCTGCAAGGCAATCGCGCGAGCACGGGTGAGCGCTTTGCCGGCTGCCTGCGCCTCCAGCCCCTTCTCATCGGCAACGGTCCAGTCGATCTGCCCGCTTTGGTTGGCGCCTGCGCTCACAGCGGTATTCAACACCCTCGCCGCTTCATCCGCCTTGGTCTGGACGGTCCAGCTTTGACGCACCTGAAACCGCTTCTGTGCCTGCTCGGGAGGCGTTAGCTTCTCCAATTCGTAGGGCTGTGTTTCACCGACGCTCTGCGATTCACTTTGGATCGCAGTCTTGGCTACACCCTTGTCTGTAAGCGCGCCTATGATTGCATTTGAGGTTTTTGAACCCTCGGCGTACGCGTCCTGTGCATCCGGAGCGTATGCGACAAAGCCAACATGCACCGTCGCTATATCCGCCATGGCTCTGGCGGAATCCGTCGCCGTAATGGCGATGGTGCGGTTGTCCTTGTCGATCTGAATCTGCTGTGCGGACGCCGACACGACCAGAAGCGTGCTGGCGATTCCGGTCATCAAGAAACCCGTACAACTGGGACGAAATCTCATGCAATCCTCCGGGGATTCCGATGCGCCAGATTCTATTCCAATCGCGTCATTTTTGTAGATCGGCCTGCGTACACTTACCAAATTCCACCAGTGCGGCCACCATTTGGCGCACTGCGCCTGAATCGATGGCTCGCCCAGAAAGTTCAATGCCAGCGCAAAAATCCGGCGCGATACCTGCCGCGACCAAGGTTGCCGCCGCATTGACCAGAACAATGTCGCGCCTTGGACCGGCTTCGCCTTCGAATATGGCTCGCAGGATGGCGACATTCTCCTGAGCGTCGCCGCCCTGGAGAGAGGAGAGTGGTGCCGGTTTCAGGCCAGCAGTCTCAGGAGAAAATTTGAAGAGGTGAAATGCGCCGTCCTTCACTTCGGCGATCTCCGTTTCTCCGCTGAGAGTAATTTCATCCAGGCCATCCGATCCGTGCACAACGAAGCCGTGTCGCACGCCCAGCTTGACCATGGTTTCCGCGACCAACGGAACCAGTTCGGCGGCATAAACGCCCAGGACCTGCGTGGGCGCGTGTGCTGGGTTCGTGAGGGGACCGAGAACGTTGAATATAGTGCGCATGCCCAGAGAGCGCCGAATCGGTTGCACGCGTCGCATCGCCGGATGCATCAACGGAGCAAAAAGAAAAACAAATCCTGTGGCACGCAGGCAGCGAACAGCGTCCTCGGGAGCGAGCGCCGTCGGTACTCCCAGCGCATCCAATACATCCGCCGACCCGCAGCGGCTGGTCAGGTTGCGATTGCCGTGCTTGGCGATCTTCGCTCCTGCGGCCGCAGCAATCAGTGCAACAGCGGTGGAAATATTGAACGTTCCGCTAGCATCGCCTCCTGTGCCGCAGGTATCCACCAGAGAAGCACGTTCGTCGTCGGTGAATGGCAAAGTTACGGCAGTCGCGCGCATGGCGTCGGCAAAACCGGTCAATTCGTCGGCGGTCACCCGACGCGCCGCCAGCGCAGTTAGGAACTCCGCGATATACACGTCCGGCAACAAGTTCTGGGTGTCTTCCAGGATGGTCTGCATCGCGGCGCGGGCCTGCTGGCGGCTCAGCGTCGCATGTTGTTCGGTTAGGAGGAACAATACGTTTGTGAGGTCTGCCATCGAGAGCTGTAGTCGTAATTCGCTATTCCGCGGGTGCGCTGGTTTGCTCGCCCCCGCCTCGTCCGATAGTATCGAATGTTCGCTGTGTTTTGTTTTTTCTTGTCCGCAGGCGCCGGTTTACTGTGCCATCCGGCCCAGCGACGCGTCTTACAATTAAGAGTCATCCTTATGAAAATTCACGAATATCAGGCAAAAGACATTCTTGCGAAATACGGCGTCGCTGTACCCCGCGGTGAAGTGGCCAACACGGTAGAAGAAGCGGTCGATGTCGCCAAAAGGCTGTTTGCCGCCGGGGCCAATGGCGTGGTGGTCAAGGCCCAGATTCACGCAGGCGGCCGCGGCAAAGGCGGCGGCGTCAAGGTCGCGAAAAATCTGGCTGAGGCAGAGGAGTACGCCAAAAAAATTCTTGGAATGCAATTGGTGACCCATCAGACCGCGCCAGAAGGCCAGAAGGTCAAGCGCCTGCTGATTGAAGAGACGGCTGCGATCGATCGCGAGCTGTACCTGGGGATGGTGCTCGATCGAGCGGCGGCGAAGCTGGTGTTCATGGCCTCGAAGTCTGGCGGCATGGAGATCGAAGAAGTAGCCGCGAAAACTCCCGAGGCCATCTTCAAGGAGCATATCGATCCAGCATTGGGCTTTCAGCCATATCAGGCGCGCAAGCTGGCCTTTTCGCTTGGATTGAAGCCGACGCAGATCAACCAGGCCGTTCAATTCATGACCGGCCTCTACAAAGCGTGCGTCGAGACAGACTCCTCGCTGATGGAGATCAATCCGTTCATCACCACGATGGACGGAAAGCTGTTCGCGCTCGACTGCAAGATGAACTTCGACGATAATGCGATGTTCCGGCATAAGGACCTGAAGGAACTGCGCGACACCAACGAAGAGGACCCTCTAGAAGTCGAAGCTTCCAAGTTCGCGCTGAACTACATCCGGCTGGACGGCGACATTGCCTGCATGGTGAACGGGGCGGGACTGGCGATGGCGACTATGGATATCATCCAGTACGCGGGCGGCTCGCCGGCAAACTTTCTTGACGTCGGAGGGGGCGCGAATCAGGAGCAGATCGAAAATGCGTTTCGTATTTTGCTTTCCGATAAGAACGTGAAGGCCGTATTCATCAATATCTTCGGCGGCATTCTGCGCGTCGATACGCTGGCGCGCGGCGTCGTGGAGGCGGCACAGAAGATGAATGTGAAGGTGCCGGTAATTTTGCGGCTCGAAGGTACCAACGTGGAAGAAGGGCGACAGATTCTGAAGGAGTCGGGTCTGAATTTCATCATTGGACAAACCATGAAGGATGCGGCCGAGAAGGCCGTGGCTGCCGCGAGAGGGAGCAAATGAGCGTACTCGTCGACAAGAAAACGCGCTTGATCGTGCAGGGAATTACTGGCCGCGAAGGCACCTTCCATGCCAAGGGTTGCGCCGAATATGGCACCAAAGTGGTTGGCGGCGTGACGCCGGGCAAAGGCGGAACCACCCATGAAGGCTGGCCAGTGTTCGACACGGTCGAGCAGGCCGTCAACAAGACCGGCGCCAATGCCACGGTGATTTTTGTCCCGCCGCCTTTTGCGGCGGACGCGATTCTGGAAGCGGAAGATGCCGGGCTGCCGCTGATCGTCTGCATCACGGAAGGAATTCCGACCCTCGACATGGTGCGCGTGTGGGAGAAGCTGAAGCATTCCACCTCGCGACTCATCGGGCCAAATTGTCCAGGTATTATCTCGCCGGGAAAATGCAAAATCGGGATCATGCCAGGCCGGATTCACGCCGAAGGTAGCGTCGGTATCATTTCTCGTTCCGGCACGCTTACGTATGAGGCCGTCTTCCAACTGACCCAGCGGGGCATTGGCCAATCAACCGCCATCGGCATTGGCGGCGATCCGATCATCGGGACCACCCATGTCGATGGGCTTCGTCTCCTGAATGAAGATCCCGACACGGAAGCGATCATCTTGATCGGCGAGATCGGCGGAACGGCGGAAGAGGCTGCCGCCGAGTATGTGAAACATCACGTGAAAAAGCCAGTCGTGGGCTTCATCGCCGGGCAGACGGCGCCCCCAGGACGCCGCATGGGTCATGCCGGTGCCATCATATCCGGAGGGCAGGGAACAGCCGCCGACAAGATGAAGGCCCTGGAAGCAGCCGGCATCCACGTCGTCAAGTCCCCGGCACTGATTGGCGAGACACTGGCACGGGTAATTGGCAAGGCGTAAGCAGTATCAACGTATTTGTATTTCCAACAACTGAAGGAGAGTTTCTTTGCAACGTACTTTCAGCATCATCAAACCGGATGCAGTCCGCAAGGGCCATACCGGGGCCGTCCTCGCCATGATTGAAAAAGCAGGCTTTCAGCTTGTTGCCATCAAGAAATTATCGATCAGCAAACAGCAGGCCGCAGGTTTTTATGCGGTCCATGCCCAGCGGCCATTCTTCAATTCACTGACTGACTTTATGTCCTCAGGGGCCATTTTCGTCATGGTGTTGGAGAAAGAGAACGCGATCGCCGATCTGCGCAAGCTGATGGGCGCAACCAATCCGGCGAACGCGGAAGAAGGTACGATCCGGAAGAAGTTTGCCGGCAGCATCGAGGAAAATACCATCCACGGATCGGATGCCGAAGAAACCGCGAAGTTTGAGATCGGCTACTTTTTCGCCGGCTACGAATTGGCATAGCATTGGAGTCCGCCGCTCGTACACATCTGCCACTTATCCAGGCGGCAGCACACTGGCTTGCCCCCGAAGAAGTGGCTGATCTTTTTTTGCAAGCTTGCGGACGATCTACCGTACTGTGGGCGAGCAAGCGAAGGGATCCGCTGGGTCCGGTTAGCGGGAACCTGGGTGCGAAAACAGGCCTTAATTCGGACTGGATCTTGATGGAAGAACTACAGAGCGGAAAGGAAGGAATGTTCAGGGCTGGGGGGGAGCCTGATTTCCAATCCGCTCTATGTTGCGATAGTCATCTTCGCGCGCTTTGCCCGTCAAAGTACGAAAGTGCACATACTTTCGTCACCTGTGGAACGGATCCTGCAAGTGCCAATGTTTTCTTTCAGATGGAGACGCACCGCCGGAAGTGTCGAGGTGGCCGAGCCGGAAGATCGGACCTACGGAGAAACCAAAATTCTGCTGCGCCGTACCGCCATAATGCGTCAGTAAGAGTTCCGATTGTATGCGAAAAGCGATCCGAGGACTGTAGTTGTAGTCGAATGTGCTACCGATGGCCCCGCCGAAGGTCCATTGAGTCGCAAAGAGTCCGATCGTCTGAACATTCAGGCCCGTCAGGTGGGCGGAGTCGAAAATGCCCCAGGCATTGCCAAACATCGTATGAAACGTGGCGGAAGCCTTGGCGCGGCGAAACATGCGATATTCCGGCCCCGCCATGAAGTAATACTGCATAATGCGCGGGCCGGTCACAGTTGGATTGTTGTAGCAGGTAGTTTCAAATGGCGGGCAAGGAGGAATGGGCAGGCCGCCGTTTGCGTTCGGAAACACGCCGGAGGTGCCGATGTACTGGCGCGCGTCGGCTATCAGGCCCCAGTGCCAGCCAAGCCAGTAACTCGCAGCTGCCTCCCACCCACCCAGATTGGATCGTTGCAGTAGTGCGGGTCCAGCCAGAAAATTGGTATAAGCCGCACCGGCGTAGATATCCCACCGGTGGTTGTAGTAGACATTTGGACCGGAAGGCAGCGGTGGCGGAATGTAGTTTCCCGCGCTGACATTGTGTGCATTCGAATTGTTGATTGTCGGGGTGGTGCTGCCGCTATTACTGCCGTTGTCGCTGCTGGACTGCGCCAGCCCAAGCATGGAAGAAGCCATCAAAACAGCGCACAAATAAACTCCCAGCTTCAGGCGGGTGCCCGCCCGAGGAAGAAAGCGAAACAGATTCATCCTGATCTCCAGCATTCAGTGTATCGGAAGCACCCGGTTTCGTCTGGCGCGCAGCGGCGAGAGCGGGAAAAATCTTCAGGGTGCCGGCGGGCGCCGCTCCGGCTGCATCAGGAGCGCGGATGCCGTTTTCAGATCGGCTTCTGTATCGACGCCGATGGTATCGTATTCTACCGGCTCGACGTGGATGGAGATCCCATTTTCGAGCAGCCGAAGTTGTTCGAGCCGCTCTGTGGTTTCCAATTGGCCTGTCGGCAAACCGGCAAAGCGATCGAGAATGTGCTTTCTGTAGGCATAGAGCCCCAGATGCTTCCAACAGAGAGCCTTGTCGCCACGCCCATCTCGATCATGGGGGATGGTGGCGCGAGAAAAATACAGTGCCTTTCCAGCGCGATCCACGACCACCTTGACGGCATTCGGATTACTTATGTCGTCCGCAGGACAACGAGTCATCACGGTTGAAACGTATGCCTCAGCGTTCTGAAAGGGACGCAGCAAAGCATGGAAATGTTCAGGGCGAATTCC
>JAJZDO010000025.1 GCA_021805955.1 Acidobacteriota bacterium | reverse complement strand
AAAGTTGTAAACCTTCCCGAAGAGGCCGCCGGGTTCGTTGAAGTCCAAAATTCCCAGTTCCGCGCCGGGGAGCATCACCCGATGCATCTCCTTGAGCCCAGTTTCATAATTGGCAAGGTTGCGGAAGCCAAATGCCGTGGTGATCAGGTCGATGGAGCCATCGGGAATGGGCATGTGGAGCGCGTCCGCTTCGATGGCGACCACGGCTTTGCCGGAACATTCAGGAGAAGAGAATTTCTCTTTCGCGCGTTCGAGCATGGCATGGGCAAAGTCGAGCGCCAGGACTGGTTCAGCGCCCGCTGGACGGTGCCGCAGCAGTGCCAGGGTCATATCTCCAGTGCCGCAACATACATCCAGAACGACGGCCTGCGGTTTTTTCAGGATGGGTGCGAACGTGCTCGCGGTTCGGCGCCACCATATGCGATCGACATTGGCTGACAACACGTGATTGAGCAGGTCGTACCGGGGCGCAATTCCGTCGAACATGCACTGCACGGCCTGGCTGGCGCTGTGCTCATCCGCGGCCCCGGGTGGCTCGGCCCCGCTGGCGGGCGCAGTCATACGCCACGTTCTTTCATCGTTCGCAACATGGATTGAATTGCAGCCAGCAATTCCTGCTGACTGACGTCTTCGACTACGATGGCTTTGCCGATCGCTATGGGCAGAACAAAACGGCGTGCACTCTGCAAGTGTTTTTTGTCGCCAGCGGTACGTTCCAGCAAAACCTTCGCAGTAGCGCGAAACCGCGGAAATGGGCCCAGGCGAAACGTCAGTTCCTCGATGCGCGTGGCTTGTTCGGGCGTCAGAGCAGATCGCGCAACCGCCAGATGCAGCGAAGCGATCATTCCCCACGCCACCGCTTCGCCGTGCAGCAGGCCGCGGTAACGCGTGGCCGCTTCAATGGCATGTCCTACGGTGTGGCCGAGATTCAATAACATTCGCTCGCCGGACTCGCGTTCGTCCGAGCTGACGATTTCCGCCTTGATGCGCACCGAGGTTTCAATTGCCCGGGTCAATGTTTCTGTTTCACCAGCCAACAAACTGTCGAGGTTGTGTTCCAGCCAGTCAAAGTAGCGGGCATCGCCGAGCACGGCGGCTTTTACACTTTCCACTGCACCGGATCGCAACTCCGCGGGGGGCAGCGTGGATAAAACCGTTGGGTCGGAAAACACTGCGACGGGCGGATGAAAACTTCCCAACAGGTTCTTGCCCATGCGAAGATTGACTCCCGTTTTGCCGCCCAGCGATGAGTCGATTTGCGAAAGATAGGTGGTGGGGACCTGAACATAGCGGATTCCGCGCATATAAATTGCGGCGAGAAAGCCGGTCATGTCTCCAATCACGCCGCCTCCGAAAGCCACCAGGAGAGCATCGCGTTTGGCGCCGGCAACGATCATTTTTTCGGCCAGATGCTCTACGGTTTTTAGTTGCTTGAATCGTTCTCCAGGGGGAATGAACAGCGGCAAGATGTCGATCTTCCTGGCTGCGAAGGAGGAGAGAAAGGTGTGCCCCCAGCGAGACCATATCTCCCGGGAAGTGACGACGAAGATCGAACGCTGTTCGCCGCAGGCTTTGCACACCTGGCCGGCCAGCCTTTCGAGCAGACGCGGTTGAACAACCACCGGGTAATTTACAGATGCGGTTTTGACAAGAATTGTGGACACGCTGATTTTCTATCGTATCGCAGACTGACCTCATTCGAGCGGCGATCGGAGTATCGGCACAAGAAACACCTGTTGTCTGCGTGCTATCCTCAACATCGTGGAGACGTCTTTACTGTCTGACTGGATTGTCATTGGAGCTGGAATCACGGGCCTGCGCGCAGCGCTCACGCTGGCCAAAACGGCGGAAGTGACGCTGATTACCAAGGAAGGCGCCTCCGAGTCCAACACCCATTATGCGCAAGGCGGTATTGCCGTCGCCATGGGAGGCGCGGAGGACGTCGAACTGCATGCCCAGGACACCATTCAGGCTGGCGATGGACTGGTGTTTGAGCAGGCTGCGCATCTGCTGGTCGAAGAAGGCCCTGCGCGAATCGCCGAGCTGCTGGCATGGGGAACCAACTTCGATCGCGAGGGCGACGGCTTCGGCGATCTGATGCGGACGCGTGAAGGGGCGCACAGCTTGCCCCGCATCCTGCACGCAAATGGCGATGCCACTGGCAGGGAAATTGGCCGTGCTCTCTTGCAGCGCGTGCAGCAGGAGCCGAACATTCGCCTCTACGAGCGGCTTACGACTCGGGGTCTGGTTGCTCGCGACGGCAGAATCATTGGAGTGCATGCGCTGGATGCGGCGGCCAAACCGCTGCTGTTTGTGGGACGAGGAGTGCTGCTGGCCAGCGGGGGCGCGGGTCAGGTATACAGTGACACCACCAATCCTTTGGTTGCGACTGGCGATGGTATCGCCATGGCGTACCGTGCTGGGGCCGAAGTCTCCGACATGGAGTTCTATCAGTTTCATCCGACGGCGCTGAGCGTCACCGGCGCGCCTCGTTTTCTGTTGTCGGAAGCACTGCGTGGTGAAGGCGCAGTTTTGCGCAACCATCGTGGCGAGAGGTTCATGGATCGGTACCATTCGATGGCGGAACTGGCGCCGCGTGATGTAGTGGCGCGGGCCATCATGCGCGAAGGCGGAGGCGAACGGCCTGGAGAAGCACTCCCGGTGTATCTCGACATGCGCCATGTTACCGGCAAGGACCTGCTCGCCCGCTTTCCTGGCATCTCTTCATGCTTGCAAACCTATGGCTTGGATCTCGCTCGCGATTTGATCCCGGTCCGTCCGGCGGCGCACTACCTGATGGGTGGAGTCAGAACGGACTTGTTTGGGCGTACCACCCTGCCCGGTCTCTACGCGGCGGGCGAGGTTGCATGTACGGGGGTGCATGGGGCGAACCGGCTAGCCAGCAACTCTTTGCTGGAAGGACTGGTTTTCGGTGCGCGTGCGGCTGAGACGATGTTGAAGGAAGGCCCCCGCAGGGAGACGCCGGCAACCCCAGACAAAGCCGCCGCGGCGGCCCAGAAAGTTTCCTCACCGGAGCCAGCAGCCAGCAGAGTATCCGCATTGCGGGAACGCCTGCGCGGTCTGATGTGGCTGCACGCCGGCTTGTTGCGCGATCAAGTGGGGTTGTCCGCACTGGAAGCGGAATTGGATAACATGCGTCGCGAACTACCAGCCGCCACCAACCGGGAGAACGCTGAACTGTGCAATCTGCACACTGTGGCGGAGCTGATTGTGGCCTGCGCTTTGGCACGCAGAGAATCTCGCGGGGCCCATGCGCGCACGGATTTTCCGCAACACGATCCGGGCTGCGCCAAGCATTCGCGGATGGTGCGGGGCCATGTCGATTTCATCGACTTTTCTTAGAGGGTATTTTTGACGACTCCGGCCTGGAAAGCAGCGACCAGACGACAGAAAAGGCGACCGCCGATCCCAGCACGGCGAGCGAAACCAAAATGGAGATGGGGTAGACATTGCTTAGCATCATCTTGAGGCCGACGAAAGCCAGAATCGCCACCAATCCGTAGCGCAGTCGATGCAGCTTTTCCAGTGTCGCCGCCAATGTGAAGTAGAGAGAGCGTAATCCCATTACCGCGAAAATGTTCGAAGAATAAACGACGAAGGGATGATGCGACACGGCCAGTACGGCTGGAATCGAGTCGGTGGCAAACATCAGGTCGGTCATCTCAATAGCAATCAGCGCGACAAACATCGAAGTGACACGCAGGTGCCCGTCTTCCCGCACCAGGAAGCGCTCTCGATGTTCATGGGTTGCCATGGGCAGGTGACCGGTGAACCAGTCGATCCAGCGTGGAGTGTGGTCAGGCCCCGACTTGAGAGACTTCCAGAGCAGATGCCACGCCGTGTAGAGCAGGATCGCGCCGAAGAAATAGTTCATCCAGGAAAAGGCGCTCAGCAGTCCAATGCCGGCAAAGATCATGACGCCACGCATCGCGATGGCTCCTAGAACCCCGAAGAAAAGCAGGCTCCGCTGCCTCGCTGGTTCCAAACCGAAGGCGCGGAAGAGCACGAGAAAGACAAATAGATTGTCGATGCTGAGCGATTCCTCGATGCCATAGCCGGTCAGGTATTCCAGTGCGTATCTGTGGGACAATACGCGGTCGACCAGCAGCGCAAACAGGAGCGCCGCCAGAATCCAGACGGCTGTCATCCAATGGGCGCGTCGGGCCAACGTCTGTTCTTCGCGCGCGTTTTTCGTAACGGCCCAGTCCACGCCTAGCAGTGCGAGGACCAATACATGGAAGAGGAGCCATAACCACAACGGCGCTCCGCCGAGCATCTGGCCATGCAAAAGATATGTGCCGAATGGCATGTATGGATGCTATCGCTGATTCAGCAAATGAATGGTTTCCAGCATCGTCTGGCCGACCACCGTCAGGCTATGGGCGCTGATCTTATCCATGGTGTCCTCGGCGGTGTGATGATACCCGTCCGGATGCAAAAAAGTATGCGGACCGTAATCATAGTCGATGATGTCCGCGCTGGGAACGCCGCGCTGAACGAAAGGCAGGTGGTCATCTTCGATCGCATTCGTTGTCGCGAAAAAATAGGACGCATCGCCCTCTTGTTTGGCCGCTTTCTGCACCAGATCCAGCAGCCAGGGCGTCGAATTCTGATCGCGCGCGATGTCGAGGTCCTTGTCGCCGATCATATCCAAAAGGAGAAACGCCTGGATGCGTTTCAGCGTCCCGTCGCGGTCCCATTTTGCCGCAAGATGACGGCTGCCGTACAGGGAGTCCGTGTCCGACCACTCCTGGATCGCTTCTTCGCCATCGAAAAATACCAGCCAAATGCTGTCGCCGTCGAGCTTGCGGCCACGCAGGTAGTTTGCCATCTCGATGAGAAGCGCACTTGTCGCGGCACCATCGTTGGCGCCCACATAATGGATATCGCGCAACGGATAATTCGTCTCGTAATGCGAGGCCAACACGATCACGCCATCCTTCTTGCCTGGAAATTTCACGATGAAGTTGTGCATGGTCATGACGCCGGCAGGCGTATTCGTCGAGAAGGTATCCTCTTCGATATTGTCTTTGGCGAATTGCTTCTTTAGAAAATTTTCCGCGCAAGCATGGCCGGGGCTTCCGATCCAGCGCGGCCCGCAGTTCACAATCTGCTGCGCATACTGATAGGCGCGGTTGCCATTGAACTCGATTTGCGCAGTAGCACGGTCGCGGTGACTCGTTTGCGCCCGGACGATACCTGGAGCTTCAAGGCCGAAAACAAATATCAGACCTGCCAGTATTGCCACATGCTCCAGCCGTCGCCGCATCAAACCTCCAGTTTTGCTTTCTTCCGCTTATTTCGAGTGTCGGGATGGACCATATGGGCTACGCCGATACTGAGCAGGTACAGCGCTAACATGGGCGTCGCAAACAGGCACATGCTGAGTGGATCGGGTGTCGGAGTGATGATGCCGGCGACGATGAAAATGACCAGGATAGCGTAGCGGATGTTCTTCCACAGCCACCTGGAATTGACGATCCCAAACAACGCCAGGAAAAAGACCAGGATTGGCAATTCAAAGACGATCCCCAGACCAAGAATGACGGTGAGAAACAGTTCTGTATACTCACCGATGGTCACCATGGGGGTGAACTGTTTGCTGTAGCCGATCAGAAATTCGAGCGCGCCGGGATACACAAATCGATAGCCAAAAAACGCTCCGGTAAGGAACAGCCCTACGGTCGCGACCATGAACGGAACCAGATAGCGCTTTTCCTGCTGATACAGGCCGGGAGCGATGAACAGCCACACCTGGTACAGAATGAAAGGCGACGCGAGAATGACGCCGCCGAACAGCCCAATCTTAAGATAAAAATTGAATCCATCCATCGGATTCAGGTAGACCAGTTTCGCTGGGAGATGATGGGCCGTCAGGGCCTTGGTAAGAGGGGCGATCATCAGCGAGGCTATTCGGTCGTGAAAACCATAGGCAACAAAAAATCCAACGCCGATGGAGAGCAGGGAGTACACCAGGCGCTTGCGAAGCTCTTGCAAATGCTCCAGCAGGCTCATGCCGGGTAGATCGGCTCGGTCGCCCACAGCCGTGCGGGCGCGATCCAACAGGTCAACCATGGGTGATGTCCGCTGCTACAGGGGGAGCGGCGTAGGGACCAGCGAGTTCGTGTTCAGGCTTCTGGGTTGCACTCGCCGTTGGTGGAACGCTGGCTGCCGTTGCATCCGACGCCGATCCAGACTCTTCGCCGATGGCAGGCGGGACGGTTTCCACGGGTACGTATGAAGCGGCTTCCGCACCGGCATAGGGAAGGGTAGTCCGGGGTTGCGCGCCGTCGGCCGCGCGAATCGTCGGCGAGTCGGATCGCGTATCGGCTGAAAGCTCGGCATCCTTCTCGTCCCTGGAAGATTCCGATTCTGCCGGATTTCGATTCGGTATGTTCAGTGTGTCGGCGTCCAGATTTTCGATGTTGGGATACTGCCCGGCCGGAAGCGTTTCTTCCGGGTAGATAAGATCGGGCGATGAGGTCGAGACATCCGACTCAGTTGTCGCGCCAGTCGTGGACGGTTCAGTGGATGGGGTCGAGGTAGACGATTCCAACTCATTCTTGCGCATAGAAATCGTTTGCCGGTCTGACAATTCGACCTGTCGCAACTCCTCTTCAATCTGAAACTTGAATTCGTTGCTGGCACGCCTGAACTCGCCGACCAATCGGCCAAGTTGCCGCCCAATCTCCGGCAGCTTCTTGGGCCCGAAGATGATTAGCGCCAAAACGAAGATAAATACTGTATCGGGCAGACTCATCGAGTTCCATCATACTGAAGTAGGCCTCAGCCGAACAAACCGTGAAATAACCCAATAACTTGTACCACCCATTGGTCCACGGCTGGCCGCAACCAGTCCCATTACAGTACGTGGGTCTATATTCCGCGGATTCACCCGGTTGCATTTCTAAAATCCCCCGTGGCAGCAGCGCAAACGGTTGTAGTAACCGAAATGACGGAGGGAGTAGTGAAAATGGCCAGTCCAAATTGACGAAGCTCGAACTTCAGATTTTGGAGACACTTTGGACACACCCAAAATGTGGCCGGAAGAAATCTTGGAACGTCAGGAAAATGCCCATCTGCAGGCCTGTTCGATATGATCTCTTTGTATGTCTGTCTATGGCGGGTGAGGTGTATCAGTGTTGCTGCAGCGACTAAGAAGTGAAGTCCTCCGCGCCAATCAGGAGATTGTGCGGCTGGGGCTGGTGATGGACACATTTGGCAACGTGAGCGGCATTGACCGCAAACAGGGTCTGGTCGCCATCAAGCCCAGCGGCGTGGCGTATGAATCTCTGAAGCCGGAAGACATGGTGGTCACCGATCTGGAGGGAAAAATTGTGGAAGGTACGTTGAGACCTTCGTCCGATCTGGCCACCCACCTTGTGCTCTATCGAGCTTTCCCTGAAATTGGCGGCGTGGTCCACACGCATTCTGAGTATGCGACGGCGTGGGCGCAGGCGAGGAAGCCGATCCCGTGTTATGGCACTACTCACGCGGATTATTTTCACGGCCCGGTCCCTGTGACCGAGATGCTGCGCGCCGACGAAGTTGGAGATGACTATGTGCGCAACACAGGCGAAGTGATCGCGCGCTGTTTCCGTGAACTCGATCCATTGTCCATTCCCGCAGTTTTGGTGGCCGGGCACGCGCCCTTCTGTTGGGGAAAGTCGATAGAGGATGCGGTGCATCACGCGGCGATCCTGGAATACGTCGCCCGGCTAGCTCTGCACACGGAAACGCTCGCTGGTTCCAGTGCAGGGATTCCGCAACACCTGTTGGATCGGCATCACAAGCGCAAGCACGGCGCGAACGCCACCTATGGGCAAGCGACCCAGAAAGACGGGGAGGCCTAGCTCCGCATGATGGTTTCCGCAAGCGCATCCAGCATTGTTTCCGGGTCATCCATGCTGGCCATGTTGCTGACTCCGCCGCCGCATGGGCAACTGGCGCACCTGACACCGCTGGATGTTGCGGTGATCGCGATCTATTTCACGATGGTGCTGTTTATCGGTTTCTATCTCCGGCAGAGCAGCAACACCAGCGAACAGTTTTTTCTGGCCGGGCGGGAGATGACGGCATGGATTGCGGGGCTGAGTTTTGTCTCGGCGAACATGGGTTCGCTGGAGCTGATGGGCTGGGCCGGGTCGGCGTATCAATACGGCATTCTGGCCACGCACTGGTACTGGATCGGCGCCATCCCGGCGATGTTGTTTCTCGGCCTGGTGATGATGCCGTTTTATTACGTCTGCAAGACGCACTCGGTGCCAGGTTATTTGAAGTTGCGCTTTGGCGAGTCCAGCCGCATTCTGGCGGCTTTCTCCTTCGCCATTGAAATGGTCCTGATGAGCGGCGTGAACATGTTCTCCATGGCCGTGGTGATGAAGGTGGTGCTGGGCTGGGACATCACCTTCAGCATCCTGATGTCGTCGCTGGCGGTGGCGGTTTACGTGGGGCTGGGCGGGTTGCGTTCGGCGATTTATAACGAGGTGCTGCAGTTTGTGCTGATCTGGGCAGGGGCGCTGCTGGTGCCGATTCTGGGGCTGGTGGAGGCCGGGGGCTGGCACAAGATGGTGGCCCGGATCGCCAGCAATTATCGGGGCCAGGACTACGTCCATCTGTGGCGCGATACGGCCCACTTCAGCGCCAACCCGATGGGCGTGCATTGGACAGGCATCGTCTTCGGGCTGGGATTTGTGATTTCTTTCGGTTACTGGACGACGTA
>JAJZDO010000742.1 GCA_021805955.1 Acidobacteriota bacterium | reverse complement strand
ATAATCCGCAGCGCGTACGAACCATCCATGGCGTCCTGATAGGTTCGGTTGTGCGTCATGGCATCGAAGGTGTCCGCAACGGCAATGATGCGGGCCATCAAAGGAATCTGATCGCCTTTCAGTCCATAGGGATATCCGGAGCCATCCATCGACTCATGATGCAGCTCAACGCCGGGAAGAAGATCGGCAAACTCGGCGACCGGACGAAGCATCTCGGCTCCGCGCGTCGTGTGCGTTTTCAAGAGGGCGAATTCCTCAGGGGTCAACACGCCGGGTTTTGTCAGGATATTCGAATCCATGCCAATTTTCCCAATGTCATGCAGCAGAGCGGAAAAACGGATTCGTCTGCTCTCCTCGGCCGGTAATCCCAGGTCCGTGCAAATCAAAGACGCATACTCGGCAACGCGTCCAGAGTGTCCGCGGGCGTAAAAGCTCTTTGTGCTCAAGGAGGCGGACATGGCTTCGACCAGCCGGACAAAGATGGCGTGATGATCTCGCGACAGCAAAATCCACTTGGCGAGTGACGTATCGGGACTCTCGTTCATGCCACCCAGCTCGCGGGCAAGCTCTTCAATCTCCGGCAACCCTGCATGGCCGGTGCGCAAGATGAATTCTCCCCGCTTGATCGCCTGGAGCGTCTCCAGAAATTGACGCATGTCGTGGGCAAATTCCCACGTAACCCCCCAGCACTTGACGGAGAGGCCCGAGGCCACGGCAGCCAACAGGAATTCGATGATCTTGTCACTCCATCTGCGGGAATAGAAGGCGTTCCGGGCGAGCATGATCGACATGACTCCGGCTGCGGCGGGCAGCAGCAGGGTGAGATAGAGCACCCAGAGTCGAGGATTGCGCTTGATCTGCGTGCCGATCCCGTGATGTGTGAGGGGGGTCATGCGTGCCAGTAATCAATCTGCTCTCTGACGATATTACCTTGGGATACACCAAATGTAGAAAATTTTTCTGAGGAACCCCTGAGAGATGGAGAAAGTTTCGTTTTGCACAGTTGCGAATCGGGAATCCGCACACCAGAACGGAGAGAAACCATCGTAGTGTTAGAGAGACAATTCATCTCGCCCAGGTCGAGACATGAGTTCCCGCATCGCCGCCTTGGCCGAAATCCGCTCGTGAAGAACCGCGGCAACTTGCTCCGTAATGGGCATTTCGACGCCCAGCCCGCGGGCGAGACCGAGCGCCGCGTCGGTGGTGCGAACACCTTCGGCCACCTTGCCGCGCATGTCCGCAAGAATGTCAAGAAGACGACGACCGCTACCCAGTTCCAATCCGACATGGCGGTTACGGGACAGCGCGCCAGTGCAGGTGAGGACCAGGTCGCCGAGCCCTGAGAGTCCAGCGAGGGTTTCGCGACGGCCGCCGCAGGCGACCGCCAGCCGGGTAATTTCCGCGATCCCGCGAGTGATGAGCGCAGCCAAGCTGTTATGACCCAATCCCAGCCCATACGTCGCTCCGGCGGCGATGGCGATCACGTTCTTCAGCGCTCCGCCCAATTCGACTCCGACGACGTCATTGTTGGTATACAGGCGCAGTGTCGGACCCGCAAATTCCTCCTGCACGCGAGTGGCGAGCACCGGATCACAGGACGCAATGGTGATGGCCGTCGGGCTGCCAGCGCCCACTTCCTGGGCGAAGGAGGGGCCGCTGAGAACGCCGCAGGGCAAATCCAAAGCTTGTTTCGCCAACACCTCGGACATCACCTGGGTCATGCGCAGGTAGGTGTCATCTTCGATTCCCTTGGTTGCGTTGACGATCAGTTGATCGCGGCTGAGCAGGGGAGCCATGTTGCGGCAGATACCGCGCAAATGCTCCGCGGGGACCGCGAGGATCAAAATTTCTGCCGGACCCACTGCTTCTTCCAGACGGGTTGTGACGCGGACCGTTTCCGGAATGCGAAGGCCGGGCAGGTAGATGGTATTTTCGCGCGTCTGTTCGATAGTCTCGGCGACCACGCGGGTGTGGGACCACAGAGTGATCGTGTGGCCGCCCCGCCGCGCCAGAACCAGCGAGAGAGCTGTTCCCCACGATCCTGCCCCGACAACGGCAATACGGCTCATGCAGCTTTGCTTTCTTTGCCGCCAAATCGATATTCCGTTCCGTGCAGCAATCGGTCGATGTTCTTCCTGTGCTTGATGAGAATAATGGCTGGAACAAGGATCGTGCCGACAACAAAAATTGGCCCGTAGCCGTAGTGGACGTGCAAAAATCGCTGCGCCAGCCAGACCCAGACAGGGAAGGACACAGCGGCGAGAATGGATGCCAGCGATACATATCGCGTCATCGTCGTAACGACAATAAAAACAATGACCGAGCAGACGGCGGCCAAAGGAGCCAGCGCCAAAAATACTCCCA
The DNA here is from genome assembly GCA_021805955.1 of Acidobacteriota bacterium. Next base: position 6,411 of record JAJZDO010000742.1, on the reverse strand, counting down.
GAGCTGTGGCCACGCCTTTGCCGCCTTTGCCGCGAAGCCATACTGGGAACACATGGCCGATTACGGCGAAGAGAGCGGCGATGGAGCCGGCTTGGATGGCGTGATGGCCGGTCGTCAGATGTCGCGCAATTTCGACCGCCAGAAATCCTTTGCCCAGGTCGAGCGCGAGCGTGAGAATGCCCAGCCATCGGGAGCCGGAGCGCAGAACATTCGTGGCCCCGATGTTTCCGCTGCCGGTCTGGCGGATGTCTTCCTTTCGGAACATCCGAACCAGCAGGTAGCCGAAAGGGATCGAGCCAAGAAAGTACGCGATCGTTGCCGCTATGAAGTCTACTGTCATGACAATACTGTTCGAGTGTAGCAGCGGCGTGTTGTGTTTGAGATGAAGTTCCGGCGCGGATTACATGAACTTGCGGCGGATCATGTCGAGTGCCTGCTGGCTGGCCAGCCAGCGCACGCGTTCGCGATCTCCGCGAAATTTCCGTTCACACACGTTGATCTCTTTTCCGTCGTCGAGCGCGATGTACACCAGGCCAACCGGCTTGGCCTCGGTGCCTCCCGTGGGGCCGGCGATGCCGGTGATGCCCACACCAATCGTGGACTGCGCGCGTCGGCGTATCCCATGGGCGAGCGCTTCGGCAACCTCGCGGCTGACCGCGCCCTTGTCCTCAATCAAATCTTCCGGCACGTCCGCGAATTGAACCTTCAGATCGTCGGTATACACCACCGCGCCGCCCAGAAAGGAGCGGGAACTGCCGCTGATGCTGGTCATCCGCTGGGCCAGCAATCCTCCCGTGCAACTCTCCGCGACGGCAACGGTCGCGCCGCGAATCTCCAGATAGTAGAGAACAATCTGCTCCAGCGATTCGCCGTTGGAAGAGAAGATGGCATCTTCCATTTCCTCTTCAACACGGCTGGCCAGCTCATTCACGCGTCCCTGCGCGACTTCAAGAATTGCCTTGGTGCATTGCATGTGCAACTGTACTTCGCCGGCGTGCGCAAGGATCGTCGTCTCCACATCATTGAACCGCGTATAGATGGGAGCCAGGCGGGCATCCACCTCGGACTCGGGCAGCATTGCCATCTTGAGCACGCGTCGGGCAATGTGACGCGGCGGCAGGGCTGCTTGCAGACGCGGTAAACACTCGGCGGTAAACATCGCTTTCAACTCCATCGGAGGACCCGGCAGCAGGATGACCAGCTTGCGATGTTCGCCAACTACGGTGTCCAGCCACTGACCCGGAGCAGTGCCGTTGGCATTCGGCAAAATCTCCGCGCCGTCGATCATGTCGGCTTGTTTGGAGTTGTTGCCGGGCATGCTGGCGCGTCGCTCCGCAAACCGCTTGTAGAGCGCAGCCAGCAGATCGCCATTGCGCCGCAGCCGCACTCCCAGGGCTTCCGCGACCGCTTCGCGCGTAATGTCATCTTCCGTCGGGCCCAGGCCGCCCATGACGCAAACGATGTCGACGCGGCTCAGGGCAAGAGAAACCGCCTGCACCAGATGCGGTCTTCTGTCTCCGACAATGGTCTTGAACACGACCGTGACGCCGAGCGAATTGAATTGCTCCGTAGCGAACAGCGAGTTCGTATCCTGACGGAAAGGGGTGAGAAGCTCCGAGCCGACGGCGATGATTTCTGCGAGCATGTGGGCGAAGTGAGAACCGGAGCGGATGCCAAATCGACATGCGCCCGTAGCAGATCTAGTGCAGCAAGCGTCCGAGGATGTCTAATCCCACATGATATACGGTATCCCTGGTGGCCACAGCGGCATCGCCTTCCGGCAGGAACGCCAGGCCGACAATTCCAGATCCGGAGATTACCAGCGATGCTTCGCGTTTGGGGGTGATCTTCACGACGCCACGGCGGCCATGCAGGGAGGCAGCCACGTAAAGGTTGCCGTCAACATCGAATGCCATGCCCTGCGGCCGCCCCAGCCCGGTGTAAAAGTCGGAAATCTCTCCGTTCGGCTCGATGGCGTGGATCGACTCATTCGCGGAGGTGGTCGGCCCGCTTACCATCAGGGTTCCGTTGTCGTTAAAGGCCAGATGGTAGGCGGAGACGCTCGGTTCCAGAGTGGCGAAGACGAAGACCTGCCGGTTTTGCGCAATTTTGAAAATCGTTCCACTGCGGTCACCCACATATAGAAATCCGTCCCGATCAAAGGCCACGCCGGTGGCGACTCCCATGCCTTCGGCAAAGACGGACTTCGCCCCGCTCGGGGTCACGCGATAGACGGTTCCTTCGTGACGCGAGGAGACATATAAATTTCCATCGCCATCGAGCGCCACGCCCGTGGCGTTCGTAATCCCTGCGACAAACGGGCGCATCTGGTATTCGGCATCGACCTGAAACACTGATGTAGGAGTTTGCTGGCCGCGTGCGCCGGAAAATGGGACGTAAATATTGCTCTCGGAATCCACTGCGGGGTTGGCCACCGGGTCCATGTTCTCCGCGACGGCAACTCCAACAGACAACGGCATGGCATTGCTGGTATGTCCGTCCACACGCACCTGGACATTACCGGAAATGGCCCCGTCGGGAACATGCAGCAGGACCTTGGAAGCGCGACTCATCGTGACCGAAGACGGCTGCTCTCCAATGGTGGCTGTCGGCTGGCGAAGCGCTTCCGTTGCCAGCCTGTGTCCGCGAACTTCCACTTCGCCGCCTGGCAATGCCGCCAGCGGGGTGATGGCCGTAATTTGCGGCGCACTTTCAGTCGAGTGAATTCCAAATTTCATTTCCATCGCGCTCCCGCGCTCTAGAACCGCCAGCCCGTCGAAAAAAGTCGAACCAGCCATACGAGGATCAGGGCGTACATCCCCGCAGCTACGTCATCCATCATGATGCCGAACCCGCTATGCATTCTGTCAAACTGGCGGGCTGGAGATGGCTTCAGGATATCGAAAACACGAAACAACAGAAACGCCAGCAACCAACTCCACGGACGAGTGGTGGCCGCAATCAGCGCAATCCACTGACCGGCGACTTCATCCAGAACTACAAACTGCGGATCGTCGGTGCCCGCCTCGCGTGCGACGATGCCGGAGGCTGGAATGCCCGCCAGGACCGCAATCAAGGCCGCGATGGCGGTTCCAGCGGCAAGAGGGATGGGGGAGGGATGGGCCCAATGAGCAATCGCAAGCCACAACAGCAGGCCAGCGGCGGAACCCCACGTACCGGGTCCTGGGCGCATGAATCCCGTACCGAAAAAAGTCGCCAGAACCCAGGCCCAGCCGGTCCGTCGCCTGGTCATCTATTCGTCATCGCCGGAGTTGTGTCCACTGCGGTGCATGTCGTCCAGACCCTCCAACACTTCCGGGTCGAGGATCGGAGAAGAAATGCGATACGCGCCGCTGGCCCACTTGCCCAGGTCAATGATCCGGCAGCGGTCGCTGCAAAATGGAAAATCCTCGTCATCTCGCAGCACCAGCGTGCCGCAGGTAGGACACCGGAGAGCGGTTAGCTTCGTACTTTTCTCTTTTGCCATAGAGTGTCTCACAATGTAACGGCGGTAGTTACATATCAATGGTTTGTCATTCTGAGCGCAGCGAAGAATCCAGAGGATATTTGCCTCGCAAGCACCGTCATTTTCTTCTGGATTCTTCGCTGCGCTCAGAATGACTCATCTCTTGTGTATATCGAGATGCGATGAAACTTTTATGCCACGATGCGAGCGACCAGGTCGTAATCGTGGGCATCCGTAATTTCACAGCGGTGGAAGCCTCCCGGCTGCAGAGTCTCGTAGGGTCCAAAGTCGTTGATCAGAATTTTTCCGTCGATCTCCGGCGCGTGCATGGCGGCCCGCCCTTGCCACAACAACGGCGTTTCCGCGCTTTCGCCTTCCACCAGCACGTCCAGGCTGCGGCCTATGTCTGCCGCGCGCGCCTTGCGGCTGACCTGCAATTGGTTTCGCATCAGCTTGCGCTTGCGGGCGGAGATGGTACGCCTGGGAACTTTTTCGTCCAGCGCATGAGCGGCCGAACCTTCTTCATCGGAATACTCAAACACGCCCATCCAGTCGAAACGCGCTTCGCGGACAAAATTCAGCAGCAGATCGAAATCGGCGTCCGTCTCTCCTGGAAAGCCGGCGATGAAGGAAGTGCGCAGCGTGATTTCGGGCATGATCGCCCGAGCCCGCTCGATCATTTTCAGGAAGATGTCGGCCCCGCCGCCGCGCTTCATGCGCTTCAACACATTGGGCGCCGCGTGCTGCAGCGGCACGTCGAGGTATTTGCAGATATTCTCGTGCCGGGCCATGGTATCGAACAGCGCCGGCGTCACCTTGTTGGGGTAAGCGTACAAAAAACGCAGCCAACGCAGACCTTCGACGCGCGCCAGGCGATCGAGCAACTGCGCCAGGCCGTCTTTCATGCCGAAGTCTTCGCCATAGCAGGTGGTGTCCTGGCCGACCAGCGTGATTTCCTGCACGCCTTCGGCCACTAGCCGCTCGACTTCGGCGACCACCGACTCGAATCTTCGCGAACGAAATTTACCGCGAAGCTGCGGAATAATGCAAAACCCGCAAGGATGGTCGCAGCCTTCCGCGATTTTGACATACGCGGAACTGCGCGCTGTAGCGCGAAGTCGCGGCGTGTTCTCGTTGTACAGATAATTCGGCAGGCTGGCGATCGCGCCGTCCCAGTTCTCGCGGGAAAAGCGTCCTTGTGCCTCGCGGTGATTGCCTTCCGCGCGATGTGCGACGCGGGCCTCGGCAACCGTCAATATACGAAATGGCGAGTCTGCAGAGGCGGGGCTGAAGTCTGTTGGCGGAGCAGCAAGACCCGCTGCGGCGAGGATTTGTTCCAGCTCACCGGTGCCGACGACGGCATCCACCTCAGGAATATTTTTCCGGATTTCGTCCCGGTAGCGTTCGACCATGCAGCCCGCGACAACCAGGCGCGTGGCTTTGCCGCCGGTCTTGTGCCGCGCCATTTCCAGGATGGTATCGATCGATTCCTGCTTCGCCTTGTCGATGAACGAGCAGGTGTTGACCACCAGCACATCCGCCGTTGCCGCGTCCGCAGTCATGGTCGCTCCAGCCTCGGACAAGATCCCCATCATCACTTCGCTGTCGACCAGGTTCTTCGGACAGCCCAGGCTGATGAAGCCGACTTTTTTCATGTGTTTTGATGCCAATGCCGCGGTTTCGACGGGCTGGGCGGCCACTTCCATAGTCAGCTCAATAGTCACATGCCTATTCTAGCAATCTGGACCCGGATTTTCTGGTTGGCTTAGAACGCTCTCACTCCGAATCTGGCAGCCGGAGAGGCCGCTCCATGAATGCGACATCCCAGTACCGGTCGAATTTTCTTCCAGTCTCGTGGAAAACACCCACCGGCTTGAACCCAAATATCTCAAGCAGGGAAGCAGAACCGGCATTCGGCATCGTATATCCGCCGACGATGCGATGAATGTCTTCCTGTGCAATTGCCTGAAACAGGGCTGCAAACAATATGCGGCCAATACCTTTGCCAACAGCTTCCGGAGCGCAATAAATGGTCGCTTCCACCGTGGTGTCATACGCAGCCTTGGCTCGAAATCGCGTGGTCCCGGCGTACCCGACGACGATGTTGTTCACCTCCGCAATCAGCAGCCGATGCCGCCCAGTAAACGCGAACTGGTTCAACCATGCTGCACGCTCTTCCACCGTATATGGTTCGAGATCGAACGTGATTGGAGTGTGAAGAACATAGTAGTTGTAAATCTCGGTCAAGCGAGGTAAATCTTGCGTTGTTGCCGCGCGGATGCGAGTCTCGGCCATGGTGTCTTTCCTTTGTCTATCTTGACTTTATAAACGCAGAGTACGCGCTGTAAGTCGAACTCTTCCAGTGATATCATCCAGCGTGCCGGGTCCTACGCGACGCAATCCTGCCCCGGCTGCTGCTGGCTGTGTCCTGGAACAACGGCAAAAACAACCCTACAGATGCGCAGGAATTGACAGGGTCACTCCATAGCAGAGATACAAGAATGACGAGCGTAATTATTACGAGCCGCAATCGGTGATTCCGCTACGAAAATTTACGGATGATGGCGAGGACGCGGCCTTGAATGGCGACGCGAGCGGCGGGCACGACGATGGGCTCCATTTCGGAGTTGGCGGGTTGCAGGCGAACCACATTCCCCTCAAGAAAATAATGCTTCAGTGTGGTCTCCGAGCCGTCGACCAGAGCGACGACTATCTCGCCTTGGCGAGCGGTCTGGGATTTTTCGACCAGCACATAATCGCCATGCATGATGTGGTCGTCTCGCATCGACTCTCCGCTGACTTCAAGCGCAAAGACGGATTTGTTGTCGACAATATCGTTTAGCGACAAGCTATCGCGATATTCCATCGCCTCCAACGGGCGACCGGCGGCGATGCGGCCCATCAAGGGAATTTCGAGGCGGGCGGATGCTTTGCGCTCGGGCAGC
>JAJZDO010000369.1 GCA_021805955.1 Acidobacteriota bacterium | reverse complement strand
AACAACGTAGTTATGACATAGAAAAAACGGCCTTTCCAGCTATTTTTTGCCCTCGCACTCTCCCCCTCAACAGTCGGCGTGTGAGATATGCAGGCTAGGCATGCGTCGGACATAGCGTTTCGCTACGGCCGATTCAGCGATTTGCAGGGCTGGTGTTCGATCTGGGGGCGCAGGCAGTAATCCCGTTGGTAGCTTATAGGAAGCGGCGAGGCGGGCTGGTTCCCTTCTCAGACACAGCTACGCATCGTCAGACTCGCGTCGAATCGACAACAGGAACTCAGTGGCAACTATGCTGGAAGTTTAGGTAGCCGTTCGCGGAGCTCTTCCGGTAGGCGTGCCTGAAGGGCGCGTGCCTGCTGGCTTAGATAGATTGGCGCCGGAGTGACGATGGCCACGATGATCCACGCCAGAAGCGAGATCAAAAGGCCCAGAATCGCCACCCGCTCCACGCTCACGACAAACGAGAGTTGGTGCAGTTGCAGGCTAAGAACCACCCAATCCCCGATCGGCTCAATGTGATGCAACACCACCAGGGCCAGGATGAAAGCTCCAATGGCAAGAGTCGAAGTACCGATCAAAAGCACGTCCACCGCACGATGGATGCGTTGGCGGGCGTGGCATTGGTGACATTCACGCAAATGTTGTTCGTAGTCGGTACGCATTTCAGGGTGTAGCCCGGAGATGTCATACCGCCATCCTGCAAGGATGTCCCCCACTGTGGGGTCGATACAACGGATTTTCCGCATAGTCTCCTGATTCCCTAAAGCCAACCACTCGCTACTCTATTGACTAAATTGTAACGTAAACGATAGCCGATTGCGGAAAAACGCTGCCACCTGAAGGCTATAAATCTATTGACTCCAACGGCTCGTTTTGCGATGCCAAATGCACCCGGTTTGTCAGCAGGCCCATTCTGCCATCGAGCGCACGTTCCGCTGAACTCCTTGCCAGTGCCGGCAAATTGTTGCTTTCAGAGAGGTGCACCAGAATCACATGGCGCGCCGCGCCGTCATATTCGGAGGCAAGGTACTCTCCTAGCGCGTCGTTCGACAGATGCCCGACACGAGACAGTACACGCTGCTTGACGATCCAGGGGTATGGCCCGTCGCGAAGCATTTCGACATCGTGGTTCGATTCAATCATCAGCAAATCGGCTCCGCGCAGATGCATGCGCACGTTGGGTGCCAAATACCCGAGATCCGTAGCGAGGACAATGCGCATTCCTTCCGCCTGCAAAACAAAGCCAACCGGATCCGCTGCGTCATGAGGAATCGTAAACGGCGTCACGTGGATGTCGCCAACGTCGAATGAGATTCCGGCACGAAAGTGCTCGACACAGGGTAGATAGGCCGGATCAGCGCTGGCAGCATTGTCCGGCGGTAACAGTTCTTCCAGTTCCGGCAGCGGAGTATCACCTTTTGCAATGGGTTCATCCGCATATTCAGCAACAATCGTCTCGAAGCGTATTGCGTGCTGCCGCGGCTGCTCGGCGGCAGCCGCCATGGAGGGAATTTCCATGGATGGATTGTCGGTGGGCGCACCAGCAGCAGGGTCAACCTCTCCGTAAACGCCAGACTTCATAGACGCTGCATATTGCTGACGGCGCAACTCGAGCCAGGCGTTCAAGCTCATCGTGGTTCGAGGGGTAATCCATGCTCGCCATGCTGTATGGGTCGCCTGGGTGGCGTAGACGGGGACATTCCATCGGCGAGCCAACACCGAAAGCCCCTGGACATGGTCCTGATGTTCGTGCGTGATCAGGACTGCATCCAGCTTCTCTGGGTCTTCGCCGCTGAACCGCATGCGCTTGGCAATTTCTCTGCAACTGAGTCCGGCGTCGAGCAAGATGCGAGTGCGGCTGGTGGAGACAATCGTGCAATTGCCTTTGGAGCCGGAGCCGAGGACTGTGACACGAACCATATGAAAAGAGTACCCCGTTTCGTCCTGGAAGCAAGAGTCAATTCATCGTGACTGAGAAAAAGCCGTGCCGACCTTCGAGCATCGATCGCCGGAAATCCGCTACAGATCATCCCGCGGGAAATCCCGGCGGACGCATCGCTTCTTTCAATACCGATAGAAGCCGCGACCTGATTTGCGACCGAGCCAGCCAGCGTCTACCATCCGCACCAGCAGCGGGCAGGGCCGATACTTTGGGTCGCCAAAACCGTCCTGCAGCACGCGCATGATGTCCAAGCACACGTCGAGGCCGATAAAGTCCGCCAGCGTGAGCGGCCCCATGGGATGCGCCATACCCAACTTGAAGACTTCATCGACTGCCTCGGGTGTGGCGACGCCTTCCATCACGGCGTACATGGCTTCGTTCAACAAGGGCATCAACACGCGGTTCGAAACAAACCCGGGCGCATCGTTGACCTCGACAGGAGTTTTCTCGAGCTTCAGCGCGAGGTCTTGGATCTGAGCAAAAGTTTCCTGGCTGGTGGCCATGCCGCGGATCACCTCGACGAGTTTCATCATCGGAACAGGATTGAAAAAATGCATGCCGATGACGCGATCGGGACGGCTGGTCACATTTGCAAGTTTGGTAACCGAAATGGACGAAGTGTTTGAAGCGAGGATGACGTCCTTTCGAGTGACCCGATCGAGATCTGTAAAGATGGTTTTCTTCACCTCGAATTTCTCGGTTGCCGCTTCAATCACAAAATCGCATTCTGCCAAGCGTTCGCGATTGAGCACGCCTGTAACACGCGCCAGAGATGCCTTGGCGTTGTCTGCGGTGATTTTTCCTTTGGCGGACTCGCGTTCCAGGTTCTTCCGCAGTGTGTCCAGTCCACGGTCTAAAAATCGCTGCTCTATCTCGCACAACAGCACGTCATAGCCGCTGCGCGCGAAAACATGCGCGATGCCATTCCCCATGGTTCCGGCACCCATCACGCCCACCACTCGAATCTCGCCCATGAATCCCATTCACTCCTTGGCCGACGCTCAAGCGGCCCGATGCACCTCAGAAGCAGTTTCAGCAAATACCTGCTCCTGAGGCCCAACCCGCATCCCGTATGGATTTCCTGCAACGGTCTAATGACCGGCAGTCACTGCAGCGGGGGCTTCCTGAGCAGCGTACGAAATAATCTGCTTCAACGTGGCATAGGGCACGCCCGTCCCCGGAATAGGCCGACCGTTCACGAACAAAGTAGGTGTCTCGTTGACATCCAGATCCTTGCCTAGTTTGACCGAAGCGGCCACAGCACTTACCGCAGCCGGGGAATTGGCACAAGTCGCCACAGTGGCAGCGTCGGCACCGGCCTTGGTGGCTGCGGCGTTCAAGGTTCCGTCCGCATCTGTTTTCAGAGAGTCCTGGGTGTCAAAGACGGCCTGAACAAACTGGAAAAAAGCAGCATTTCCCTTCTGCTGGGCAACGCACATGCCATACTCGGCAGCCTTCTCCGCCTCCGGATGAATCGTGGTCAGCGGGAAGACCTGGAAGACAATCCGCGCGTTGGGAAAGTCTGTCGCCAGTTTGTCCATGGTGGGAGCGGCCAATTTGCAATCGGGGCACTGAAGGTCGGCAAACTCCACCAACATCAAACTTTTCGAACTGGATCCACGATACGGGCCGGTCGCTCCAGCTTCCAGCTTCTGCTGAACTGCGGCAAATGGATGAGCGCCAAACGTGATGACGTCCGACCCTGCAATGGCATGATGGCCATCGGGAGTCACAAAGAACACCGTAGGCGAGGCTGTGTGAGAGACCCCTTGCTCACCGACCAGTATCGTGACCCGGCTGATGCCTGGAACTACGGTGGTCTGGATGCCCATCACCTGCCAGACGCGATTCGGATCGTATCCCCAAATCTGCTTCAGGAAAGCGTTGACCTCTTGGGTGCTGGGCGAGGCGGCGGTAAAGCTTTTCGGATTGGAGGGAGGGAATTCAATCTTCTCCGGCGGAGCAATGCTGTTCAGGTGCAGTGAAGGGGCCCCCGGAGAGGTCTGGGGGGCGGGGGCCTGAGCATTCTGCGGAACACCCTGTTGGGCGATCGCTGTCGCTCCACCCTGGACAATTGCTAAAGCAAAAGTCAGTATAAGTATCAACTTTATTTTCATGTATATTCCTCAAATAGTTAAATTAAATTATTAAACTTCGACCTTGACGGCAATTGGAAATCTACGGCCCACGCCAAACGATTTCTGTGTGACCTTCAAAACCGGTGCCGCCTGCTGACGCTTGTATTCACTACGCTCGACCATGCGGAGAACGCTCCGCACCAAGTCGATCTCTAAGGGCAGCGGGCTCGCCTGCACAATCGCTTCTGCCGTTTCATACCGCTCGACATACGCTTCCAGGATTGGGTCGAGTATGTCATAGGGAGGCAGCGAATCGGTGTCCTGTTGACCGGGACGCAATTCCGCCGACGGCGGCTTGGTCAGTGTGTTTTCAGGGATGATTTCCCGGCAACGATTGGCATACCTGGCCAGCCGATAGACGCAGGTTTTATATACGTCTCCGATCACCGCCAAGGCACCCACCATATCTCCGTACAGGGTACAGTATCCGGTCGACATCTCCGATTTATTGCCCGTAGTTAAAACCAGCGCACCCAACTTGTTGGACAAAGCCATCAAGAGTGCCCCGCGAATTCGAGACTGGAGATTTTCTTCTGTAATGTCGGGAGAATAGCTTTTAAGCATGGGCCGCAGGGCCGTCAAATATTCCTGAAAGATATTGTTGATCGGAATCAATTCCCACTGGATTCCAAGGTTTTGTGTCAGATGCCGCGCATCGTCGATGGAACCCTGGGAGGAGTATTCGCTGGGCATGCCGACGCCAAGTACATTCTCCGCGCCCAGAGCTTCGGTCGCAATCGCCGCGACCAATGCCGAATCGATACCGCCGCTGAGCCCGACGATGGCCTTTGAAAACCCGCATTTGCGGACATAGTCCCGCGTGCCCAGCACCAGCGCATCATAGATGGCACTGTCCTCACAGTCTGCGGAATGCTGCATTGCCGCAGAAACAGAGGGGAGGTCTACGAAGAGCAGGTCCTCCGCAAACGACCGCGCCTGTGCGACGGTGGTTCCTTCCTCGTTCAGCACCAGACTACTTCCATCGAAGATCAGGGTGTCGTTGCCGCCCACCTGGTTCACCATGGCAACGGGAACACGATGCCGCCGGGCGATGGCAGCCAGCATCGCTCGACGCATCTCGCGCTTGTCGCGGTAGTAGGGTGAAGCCGATAGATTGACGATAAGAGTTGCGCCCTGATGCATCAGATTTTCGACCGGGTCTACTGGGTATAAACGTTGCGGCCAGAAATTCTTGTCGTTCCATGCATCTTCGCAAATCGTGATCGCAATCCGCTCCCCCGCGATTTCATACAGGGCCTGGCTCGCAGCCGGCGCGAAGTATCGTTGCTCATCGAACACGTCGTAATACGGCAACAGCATTTTCGACTGGATAAACTCAACCCTGCCATTGCCCAACACGATCGCAGAGTTCATGACACGCTTGCCGGAATCTGGTGATGCGGGGGTTGGGCATCCGCAGAGAACAGCAATAGGATGGTTTGCGGTGACCCGCTCTGCGATCTCCTCCAACGCCTGCTGCGCGCGAGCCAGGAACGATGTCTTTTCCAGCAGATCGGCGGGAGGATAGCCACAAACCGCCATCTCGGGAAAGATGACCAGGTCGACGCCTTGCCGCTGGCTGGCGACGCTTAACTCGACGATTTTGCGGACATTTCCGAGGAAATCTCCGATCGTCGGATTGATCTGCGCCAAGGCGAGCTTCACTGATCTAGTGTAACCAGCGGAGATGGCAGAAACAAATGGTGCAGCGTGAGTTGCATACAACTGGCGGAGGATGAGTTGAGGGCAAGTTCGATCGTCTAGGTTCCGGTACCACTGAGAACCACGCCCACGGTGCGGGTCATGATCTTGAGATCGAGCCAGAGGCTCCAATTGTCAATGTAGGCGGTGTCGAGCGAGATGTATTGATCGAACGAGGGATCCTGGCGCGCTTGCACCTGCCACAGACCCGTGATGCCGGGCAGCACTTCCAGACGGCGTAGATGGCGTAATTCGTAGAGTCGAACCTCACCCGCCAGCGGGGGCCGAGGACCAACGACGCTCATGTGACCAGCCAGCACATTGAAAAATTGCGGTAACTCATCGAGCGAATACTTGCGCAGAATCCGGCCAATCCTGGTAACCCGCGGATCGCCGGTCATCTTGAACAGGACACCATCCCGCTCATTCTTATCGTCGAACTGCTCCCGAAGGGTATCCGCGTTGACCACCATGGTGCGGAACTTCCAGCAGCGGAAGGTGCGTCCTTTTCTGCCAATGCGTTCGGCCCCGTACAAGATTGGTCCAGGAGAATCCCACCGTATCGCGACGATGATGAAAAGAATAAGTGGACTTAGAATGATCAAGGCCAGCGAAGAAACTAGAATGTCCAGGCCCCGTTTCATCAAGATCCCTGCCACTGGGATGCGATGGCGATGCAATGGCATGGTCGGAAATTGGCCGACGTATTCAATCGGCGCGCTCCAGGCCAATCCGTCATAGAGATCGGGAACGACGCGGACATCGACGCCCCATACGCTGGCCTGTGCGATGAGGCGCTTCACCACGCCACGCTCGCACGGTCCAGTCACGAAGATCTCATCGATGAAATGGCGACGGATCAGATCGCCCAGTTCGGACAGATTTCCCAGGATTTCCAGAGGTGGCTCTACTATCTGAGAATCCGGATAGAGATTCCCGATCTCGCCGCCTTCGTGTGCAACCTGAACAAATCCCTTGAACGTGAAACCCAGATGCCGGACTCGCTGCAAATGGCTGCGAATTGCTAATCCCAAAGAACCCGTCCCAATGACCAGAACATTTCTAGTGTCCAGTCCCTTTTCATATCGCTTGTACAAGGTCAAGCGCCATGCGGCCCGTCGCAAGCAAAGAAATAACGTGGTGCCAACCAAGGTGGCAATAACGACGGCGCGAGAAATGGCATCGGCGCGCCCGAAGTACAAGGCACCGGCCAGGATCAGACTCGCCGTAAAGCACGTCTGCACGGTCAGGCGCTGCTCTCGCAATCCACTGAATGCCTGCAACGGGCCATAGAGTCCGTGGGCACGGCTCACCAGAATCAGGATCAGCGAAAACCCTGCAAGGTACAGGAAGAGGGATGAAGGATTTGCAGCCAGCGGAGCGCGACTGTCGAAATATGAAAGAACATTCGTCTTGCGAAAATGGGTTGCAAACGTGGCAGCCACGACAACCGTAAGAATGTCGAGTGCCATCCACAGCAAGGTCACTGTGCGAGAGGGACTGCGGCCAGCGGGGCCGATTCCGCCCACCCGGGGGCGTATCTCGACAAAATTATCCGCACTTCGAGCCGGGAACCAATGACTTAGATCAGGGGAAGCCATTCTGTGTCTTCTCTACTTGCGTTTATGAGTCGCCACAACAGGCAGAAAGGAATGCTACGATCTCAAGAAGAAGTCGACAGGACAGGGCCATCTAGCAGTGGTCACTTGCCTGAATGCAAAGTACAAAATCAAGAAATTCAGTTTCGTCCCAAGACATCATGACCAGACTCAGCGAACTGCCTGTATCCAATTTTCCGGACTGTAACATGTCTCGGCTTTAAGCTTGGATGCCTCATGCTCACCATCTGTCGCCCAGCAGATTTTCAACTAGCGTTCCACAAATGGTAGATGGTCAGTGGAGAGATTGCAACGAAAATTACGACGTCACGAAAACGAAGGTACCTCGGCGTAAGCGTATTCTGGAAAACAGGTTTAAGGAACCGGGGGGCTGGATCCGGGCTTTTATTTCCACAGCGCTGGATTGGGAAGCGTGCGCTCGTCCAATCGCAGGAATTCCTGCAAAACCGGGTCCGTGGTCTTGCGAAGCTCTTCGACCGAACCGAAAAACTCCGCCTTTCCCTCGTGCAAAAACAAAGTGCGGTCAGCCAGCTTTTCGGCGATCTGCATATCATGGGTCACAACGATACTGGTCAGATGCAGTTGAACTTTTACTTTCTGGATCAAGTTTCCCATCAAGTGCGCCATCAGAGGGTCGACCATCGTCGTGGGTTCGTCGTACAGAATGGCCTCGGGCTGCGCCGCCAGTGCCCGTCCAATCGCAACAGCGCGACGCATGCCGGTAGAGAGATCCGACGGCAGGCCTTGCGCCATTTCGCTGACACCGACCATCCCCAGCAAGCCATTCACGATTTGATCGATCTGGTCCTCGCTCAACTCTCCGCGCTGCCTCAGGGGAAAGGCAACGTTCTCGAATACGGTCAACGAATCGAACAATGCGCCGCTTTGGAAAACCATGGTCACATCGCGCCGAATCGACTGCATCTGTTCCTCTGTAAAGTCGGTAACGTCCTTCCCTTTGACCACGATGCTACCGGAATCGGGCTTGAGAAATCCCATGATGATTTCCAGCGACACCGACTTCCCAACGCCGCTTCGCCCGATAATGCAAAGCGTTTCCCCAGGAAGCACGAAGAAGCTGACGTCATCGAGCACAACGTTGTCGCCAAACCGTTTGCAGACATGTTCGAAGGCGATGAAAGGCTGGACCGGCGTGGATGTGCGATCTCCCATTCCTTTGAAGATAGCTGAAGTTGGCGTGGCTTGCTTCGAATTGTCTGCCGAGGATCACTTGACTCGCAGATGCTGGGCCTGCAGCCAGTCCTCTGGCACATTGATATTGAAGAACCATTCGCTGGGGTTGAGCGAGGGCTTCAGGGCAGCCGCGAAACTCGTTGCATCCCACAGTTCGATGCGAGGCGCAGGACCTTTCGGCAGAACCGCCGGCCCTGCA
>JAJZDO010000591.1 GCA_021805955.1 Acidobacteriota bacterium | reverse complement strand
CTTCTGGATGCGCGCGGAGCCATCTCGGTTACGGAAAGAGTCGGCGTCATCGCCAGAATTCGCGCTCTCGCCGTCGGCGTGGCGCGGGCCTATACCAGCCAGCAAACGGCTGCCGAGAAAGTGACTACCGATGCCTGATTTCCTGTTTGAGATTGGACTCGAAGAAATTCCTGCGCGGATGCTTGCCGCCGCCGAGCGTGAACTTGCCACCCGCGTTGAAGCGCTGCTGCGCGAACATCGCCTGCTTGACCAGACCGACGCGACCTTCCACGTCATCTCATTCTCCACGCCGCGTCGGCTTGCCGTTCTGGTCTCCGGCGTCATCGCACACCAGCCCGATCTTGAAGAAGAAGTCGTCGGGCCATCGTGGAAGATCGCCTGGCAACAGGATTCATTTTCGCCCGCTGCAATCGCTTTCGCCCGCAAGATTGCAGTCTCCACGGACACGTTGCGCAAAATTGCAACGCCGAAGGGTGAATATGTCGGTGCAACCGTACTGCGCAAAGGCGAAGCCGCTTCGGCAATTCTTGCTGCTGAGTTGCCTGCCTGCGTCGGCGGCCTCCCCTGGCCCAAAAACATGTATTGGCGCGAAGGTAAGCCGGAGCGTTTCGTGCGCCCCGTGCGCTGGCTCGTCGCGCTCCTTGATGCGGAGATCGTCCCCTTCGTCTTTGCCGGTCAAACGGCTGCGGCCCTCAGTCGCGGACATCGCATTCTCCACGGCGATGCGCCGGTCGTCCTGCACCATGCCACGGAGTACGCCGAACGTCTGCGTCAGGCTTTTGTCCTTGTCGATTCCGCCGACCGTCGTCACATCATCCGCAAAGCGCTGGATCGCGTCACGCGGCTCATCCCCGATGCGCGCTGGCGCGAGGATGCAGAACTGATTGAAACCGTCGTCCATCTCACCGAATGGCCAACTGTTCTCGCCGGCTCGTTTGAAGCCGAGTATCTGGCGTTGCCCCAGGAAGTCCTCGTCACCGTCATGCGTGACCATCAGAAATACTTCGCCGTCGAAGACGCCCGTGGTGCTCTGCTCCCTCACTTTCTCACTGTGCTGAATACTGAAGTGGACGAAGCAGGGCAGGCGATCATTCGCCACGGCAACGAACGCGTGCTGCGTTCGCGCTTCAAGGATGCGCAATTCTTCTGGAGTGCTGACCAGAAAACGCCGCTCACCGAGCGCGTGGAACTGCTGCGCGCCGTCACCTTTCAGAAAGAACTGGGAAGCTATTTCTGGAAGACGGAGCAGAATCTGCGTATCGCCGAGATCGTCAGCAAAATGTTGCAAAGCCGCGGCAAAGTTCTCAATCATGCTGCGCTGTTGCAGGCTGTCCTGCTGGCGAAAACCGATCTGACCGCGGAACTTGTCAAGGAATTTACCGAATTGCAGGGCATCGTCGGCGGACTCTACGCGCGCACTCAGGGATTGGGCGAAACTGTAGCCGCAGCCATCTACGCGCAATACACACCGGCTTCCATGGAAGATACACTTCCAGTCGCCATCGAGGCGCAGATTCTCGGCCTTGTCGATCGCATTCAGACCATCGCAGCGATGTTTTCCATCGGCAACATTCCCTCTGGCTCGCGCGATCCGTTTGCCTTGCGCCGCGCCGGCAATGCCATCGTTCGCATTTTGGCTGAGTCGGCTTTGCCTCTGTATTTGAGCGAGTTGGTCGAGGCTGCCGGACAGGCCCAGACCGCAGTTGCAGGCTTTCTTCGCGAGCGCCTCAGCTTCTATCTCAAAGAAACACGCGGCTTCAGCTATGACGTTATCGCCGCCGTTCTTGCTGCGGATGCCGACGATGTTCCGGATGCGTGCGCGCGCTGCGAGGCGCTCTCTGCCGTGCGTGGCTCACAGAATTTTATGGCAGTCGCTGCCGCCTACAAACGCATTCGGAACATTCTCGATCAGGCAAAGCAGTCCGGAGATGAATGGTCCGCTGCTCACAATGCTTTGCTTGTTGAGCCAGAAGAGCAGGCGCTGCTTGCTGCCTCCGTGCAACTTGCCGAGCAGGTGCGTTCACTGCGTCTCCGGCACGAGTATCGGCAGGCGCTGGAGGCGATAGCTGACCTTGCTCCAGCGGTCGATGCCTTCTTCGCAAAGATTATGATCATGGCTCCGCAACAGGAGCTTCGTGCCGCACGGCTCGGCTTGATTGCATCCGTACTGACCAGCATCTCCGGCATTGCCGACTTTGCCGAGATCGTTATCGCCTGATTGCCGCCGGATGCGCGTGAGCCGAATGCCGCGCGCATCTTCATCGTCCGTCGCTCACTTCGCACTCAGGAACTGATTCACCGCTGTGCTCACCGTTTGCGCTTCGCAGTTTGGCGCCAGGTGGCCACAGTCGGAGTGCAGCATCAGTACCTGCGCGTGAATCTTCGGCGCAAACGCCAGCGCAGGCCCGGGATTCACCATGTGATCCTGCTCGGAGACCACGGCCAGCACCTTTGCATGCACGCGTTGCGCAGCTTCCTCCAGGCTGCCGCCGTGCGCCACGTCCTGATGAATCATCGCCTCCAGTTGATAGATGCGGTCGTTCGCGTCGAACCCGTCCGCATTCCAGTTCCCATAGCCGGAGTAGGTAGCCGGAAACGCCTCGCGGCTCACCGTCGCAGCGTAGTGATGTGGCGTCGTGATGTTCATCGAGTGCAGAATCTGCACCATCGGAATCGGCGGATTTTCCTTGTAGTTGCCCATCATCCAGGCAGCACTGGAGCGGATCGCATCTTCCTCGGACTGCCACAGCAGCAGGTCGTAGGCGGTCAGCCGCGGCGAACCGACAATCGGCACCGCATCGTCCATGAACTGCGGATGCGCGACCATCCACTCAAAGGTCTGCATCCCTCCCATCGACATGCCCAACACAGCGTGGACATGCTTCAATCCGAGGGTCTTCGTCGCCAGCGCGTACTCGGCCTCGACCATATCGTGAATCGTGATTGCCGGGAACGTCATGCGCGGCTGCATCTTGCTGTTTGATGGCGAACTGGAAACGCCATTTGCCAGCGGATCGATGCCCACGATGAAGAAGTGCGAAGAGTCCAGCACTTTGCCGGGGCCAACCCACGAGGCAAGCTGCGCCGTTGTCCCGGTGAACCAAAGCGGAACCAGGATGACGTTGCTTGCGTCTACATTTTTGCGGCCCCAGGTGCGATAGCCAATCCGGCAACTCAGCACTGTTGCTCCGCTTTCCAACGGGCAAGTGCCCAGGTCGGCAAACTGCTGCTGACCATCCGTACCGCTCCCGATGGACTTTTGTGCTGTGCCGGGCAAAGGAAGCAACGAAAGAAGCAGGAAAGCGATGATCGCCCTGAAAAACATTCGAGAGGTTTGCATGGGCCGAAGTATATCAACTGAATCGCGCAACATTTCTGCCGCAACTCCCGCTGCCCATGCGGATAAAATGAAGATGCTATGTCCGATTCGATCTCGCTGAGTCTCTGGTATCCGCAGATGCGCATGGAGGGACTGGAGGAAAAACTCCAGCAGGTGCTGGCGCAGTTCGCCGCGCACGGGGGGGAGCCTGGCGTTTTTTCCGTTACTGTCTGGCCCATCAACTGGCGCGAGACCGCACTCTTTCAGGAAATCTACGGCGCGGGTGAGCACGCTGCAAAGATCGACTACGCCGTCACCCAGGCACTGGAACTCTTTCATCCCGATGATGCCTGCGAGTTTCAGATCGGCTGGAATCTCTGGGAGCCGGATGCAGATTCAGAGTCGGGCTGGGCAAAGCGGCGCAGACTTGTGCGGGTGCTGGCCTATGGACCGGAGTTTGATGAAGGAGTATGGGCGCAGGACGGACACATGCGCATCGACTTTGGCAGCGACGAAGCTTTTCTGCAGGAGGGTGTGAACCTCGATCCCCATGCCCTGCGCTGCATCGAGGAAAACATCCGACAGTTGATTGCTTTAGTTGAGGCAGTGCAGCATGAAACAGAACCTTCCTCGCGCCTGCTTTGGTCGGAAATGGGCGAGTCCCTTGCCGCTCGTCTTCAGGCGCGTCTCAACCGGGTGCATTGAGCAGGCACTGTCCGCGCATGAAATTTTTCTTCAGCATCGAGCGCACGCGCAATTTCATTCTGGTTGTCGGGTCGGTACTGTTTTTTGCGGTCGCAGCGTTTCTGCTCTCCGGCCAGTGGAAGCGTCATTTTCTTCTGCAGGACCTGCCCCACAGGCTCGGTGCGGATATTCAGATTCAGGCCAATCAATTTGACTACACCCAGACAAGACGCGGAAAAACCCTCTTCCGCATTCATGCGGCGCGCGCAGAACAGACACGGAAAAGCAGTGAAACCATGCTCCACGATGTTCGCATCGAGTTTTTCAATCCGCAGGGCGAGCATGAAGACACTATCCGCGGCGATGAGTTTCAATACAACCAGTCTGCCGGCATCGCCGTTGCGCAGGGCGAGGTTGAGATTGCCGTGCGTAATCCATCGCAGACAGCACATTCAACCGACCCTGAAAAATCTTCCATTCGTATTCGTACCAGCGGCTTGACCTTTGACCAGAAAAATGAAGTTGCCACCACCAGCAAAAAACTGGATTTTATCCTGCCGCAGGGCAACGGCACCGCCATCGGTGCCGTCTACGACGCTGCGCACGGACAGCTCACTCTCAACTCCGCGGTCGAGCTTCACGTT
The DNA here is from genome assembly GCA_021805955.1 of Acidobacteriota bacterium. The sequence goes on along the minus strand of JAJZDO010000591.1, from coordinate 4,218 downwards.
CAGCAGAATGCCTCTCCCGTCACCATTCACGCCTCCCACGCGGAGATGCAACGCGCACAACAAACTGCAATCCTGCGCGATATGCGCACCGATTACAGCGGCGGAACCGCAACCAGCGGTCTGGCGCACATTCTCTTCCGCAGCGACGGCTCGATCGCCACGTTGGATGCCTCGAATGGAGTCACCCTACACACCAACGCGAATGCCGACGGACAAGCGCCTCAGGCCGTCTTTCAGTTCAATACAAAGAGTCAGCCCGCTGCGGGCGTGATGTCGGGCGGCACAAGTTTTCAGATGAACAGCAACAACCGCTTGCTGAGTGGAAGCGCGCCGCGCACGCAGCTTCACTTTGATGCGAACGGCCAGTTGCAAACCGCTTTGCTGTTGGATGGAGCTGTTCTGCGCGATCAGGAGACGGCTGTCTCTGCGCACTCAACGCAATCGCGCATCACGCGGAATTGGCGTTCACAAACTGCGGAACTGCGGTTTGCTCCCTCACCGGCGGGACTCTCGCACTCTGGTGCCAATCGTGCGACTCAGCTTCAGCAAATGAACGGCGATGGTCGCGTCAGCATCAACTCAACCGAGCTTACTGAAGGTCAGCCTCCACAAAACTCCATGCTTGCTGCCGATCACGTGCAGGCATTTTTTTTCGCTACCGGAGCCATCCGTCGCATTTTAGGATCAGGGCACACAAAGTATCACGAAGCCACGCGAACGCAGGGCCAGTGGACAAGCGTCTCTGACACTCTTGACGCACAGATCAAAGACAATACTCAGTCGTTGCAGCCGCACCCGGCAAACCGAAGCACGACGGAAGTTGGCAGTAAAGGCCAGATTGATCGCAGCCAGATTGAACGGATTGTGCAGGATGGACATGTTCGAATCGACATCACGCAAGCTTCCTCGCAACCAGGCAAGACCGCCAGCACCATGCATGCTTTCGCAGCCCACTCCGACTATGACGGAGACACAGGAATCCTGCACCTGACCGGGACTTCGGGTGTGCCTCCACGTTTGCTCGGGGACAACTTCTCATTGAACGCGCAGCTTATTGATCTTGATCGCGTGAATGAAAATGCGCTTGCCAGTCACTTTGTGCAGGCCACTTGGACCGACGTTGATGCTACGCCCGGCGCATCGCCCAGGTCGCAGCCGCCGGTCCACATTCTTGCCAGCGAAGCTGCGATGGATGGACACGATCAGCAGGTGACCTTCACGGGCACCATCTCTTCGTCGGCCCACCTCTGGCAGGATGCCAGTTCCATCACAGCGCCGAAGATCGTGCTGAATCGTACGCGCCAGACCCTCGACGCCGTCTCTGTGACGCCGGATCGACCGGTCGATACCGTTCTCGCGCAAGCTCCGCAGCCGACCGGAAAAACGGCAAAACGGAACGATGCCTTTGCCCACGTTCTGCAATTCACCAGCGGAGCGGTTCACGAATCCTTTGGCCAACAACTCGTCGAGTTTTCCTCCGGCGTCTTCAGCCATGTCACTGTGGCAGCGACTGCGGCCGGTGGACCCGCACAGATTTTCTCCGACTCTGTCCGTGTCTTCATGCATACCGATCAGCCGCCAAGAACGGGCACGCCTCACAATCAGCCCCCTTTATCCGCTGTCGATCGCATGATCTGCACGGGCAAAGTACGTTTTTCCGCTCCCGGACGTACAGGGCGTGGAGAAATGCTCGAATACACCAGCGACGACTCCACGGTCACGCTGACCGGAACCTCAACACAGAACCCGCAGTTGACTGATCAGTTGCGCGGCATCGTCACGGGTCGCACCATTCGCCTCCATCTGGATGACGACAGCATCTCGATCGACCATGCCAGTGGAGTTGCACGCTCGGCAGGCAAGCAGCGTTAAACTGAAGAGGCCCGTCCAAAGTACACACAATGCAGACTCTGACAGCAGATAAAATTGCCAAAAATTACGGTGGACGCCAGGTGGTTCGCGACGTGAGCGTCCAGATCACACGCGGCGAAGTCGTCGGCCTGCTTGGCCCCAATGGCGCTGGCAAAACTACCAGTTTCTATATGATCGTCGGCCTCGTTCGCCCAGACTCCGGACAGGTTCTTGTCGATCAAACCGACATCACGCAGGTTCCCATGTATCTGCGCGCACGTGACCACGGCATCAGCTATCTGCCCCAGGAGCCATCTGTCTTCCGCAAGCTCACGGTCGAGGAAAATATCCTTGCCGTATTAGAGAATCAGCCCATCGCGGATCGCGAGCGCCGCGCGCGCACAGACCGCCTCATTCAACAGTTGAACCTGCGCCACATCCGCTCCACGCGTGGATACGCGCTCTCCGGTGGCGAGCGGAGGCGTGTCGAGATCGCGCGTTGCCTTTGCATTCAACCCAGCTTCCTTCTGCTCGACGAGCCATTCAGCGGCATCGACCCCATCGCCGTTCTCGATCTGCAAAAAATCATCTTCGATCTCAAATCGAGCGGCATCGGCATCCTCATCACCGATCACAACGTGCGCGAAACGCTCTCCGTCACCGACCGCGCCTACATCATCGCCGAGGGGCATATCTTTCGCACCGGCACTCCGCGTGAACTGGGAAACGATCCCGATGTCCGCCGGATCTATCTTGGCGAAGGATTTACGCTGAGCTGATCGCCGCGCATCCTTTCCAATTCAGTACCGACCCAATCTGGAACACTCCTCTCGAAATCAATCCGTCAAAGCAGCAGAAAACGCTGCACGGATTTACACTTGCTCTCAAGGGTCCATCCATGCCATTGCTTCAGCCAAGACTCAATCTGAAAGTCTCGCAGCGCCAGATTCTCACCCCTGGTCTGATGCAGATGGTCAGCGTGCTTGCGCTCAACAAACTGGAACTGGCGGAGATGATCCAGAATGAAATTGCCGAGAATCCACTGCTGGAGGAGATGGACGAGACCATCCCCATGCTGGATGATGTGGAGCAGCGCGAGGCTGCCCGTGAACTGACGGCACAGGCTACGGAAGCCGCTCCCGCCGATCCTTTTGAAGAGATCGATTTTGGCAGCTACTTTCAGGAATATCTCGACCCTGGTTTTCGTTCACAGCGTGAGTTTGAGGAGCTGGAAAAGCCAGGCTTCGAGCAGTTTCTTTCGCGTCCAACCTCGCTTTTCGATCATCTGGAGTGGCAGCTTGGCGCGCAGACGCTTTCACCGGAAATTGCACAGGCGACGGAGTTCCTGATCGGCAATCTCGATGAGAACGGTTATCTTGCTTCTTCGCTCGAAGATCTGATTGATGCGTATGCCCAGTCCACTGCGAAGAGTTCCGATGCTTCGGCAGAAATCCTGACGGCAGCGCTTCATGTGCTTCAGTCGCTTGATCCTGCCGGCGTTGGCGCGCGCAGTCTCAGCGAGTGTCTTCAGCTTCAGGTGCGCGCGCAGTTGCTTGAGCTTGACATGCTCTACGCGCCCGCCCGCACTGCGCATTCAACTGCCGAACAACCTGGGTCCATCTCTGCGGATGAAGCCGAAGAGTTCGCTGCAGAGGCCTCGCAATCGCCGCACCACAGCCTGCATGCAGCCGCGCAACAGGAACTGCTGCAACGTCGCCACTGCTTCCAGTTGGCTGCTACCGTCCTGCAGAACTACTTCACGTTGCTGACGCATCGTGATCCGCGCGAGATTGCCAAAGCGCTTGGTTGCACACACGCTGAAGCCAACGAGGTTCTGTGCCTGATTCGCTCGCTTGATCCGCGCCCCGGCACTCGCTACAGCAGCCGAGAGACGCAATGGATCGAGCCGGATGTTGCCTTTGTAAAGCGCGATGAAGTGTGGGTCGCTCTCATGAATGAGGAGAACCTGCCCAGCCTTCGGCTCAGCCATCGTTATCGCCGGATGCTGGCGGCAAAATCCACTGAAAAAGAGGTTCGCGATTACGTCAAGGACAGGCTGCGCTCGGCCATGCAGCTCATGCGCAATATCGCTCAGCGCAAAAGCACCATCCTGCGCACCTGCGAGGTCATCATTCGTCGCCAGCAGGATTTTCTGGAGCAGGGAATCGAAGCTCTGCGCCCCATGATGATCAAGGAAGTGGCCGAGGAGATTGGCGTCCATCCCTCCACGGTCAGTCGCGCCGTCGCCAACAAATACGCGCACACGCCCCAGGGCGTCATCGAACTGCGCGCTTTTTTTTCTGAGGGAGCCAACGGTCCGGAGGGTGCGGATACACCGCTGGTTGTGCTCAAGCGCAAGGTACGCAA
>JAJZDO010000251.1 GCA_021805955.1 Acidobacteriota bacterium | reverse complement strand
CGCGAAACCACGGAAGAGAATTTCCTGCATACACCTCTCCGCGAGAAATGGGACGCAGTTTCTCCCATTATAAATGGATTGCCGCGTCCACCGGATGCGGATGGGCGCGGCATCGACTCAATATGGGTAGCCTCCCGGAGGCCCGTACGGCGGGGGCGCAATTGGGCCCGGCGGAGGCGGGTAGCCGGGCGCATAATAGCCGCGCGGCCTGGGGCCGTACGCCGAGGGGGGCACCTGGGAGCTGAGCATGCGGATCACGCCCGTGGTGGGTTCGCTAACCGTCAACGGCGCGTTCAGATAAAAGGTGAGCACGGATTCAGACGGAATGATGATTCTGGGGCCGGAGGACAGGGACGAGATTCCCGCGCCTCCCAGGCCGCCCAGCAGTCCGCCCAGCAGCGCCGCCGGACCGCCGCCAAAGGCTCCGCCGACAAGTGCGCCCATGACAGCGCCGCCGCCAATGTTCGTCGCCGACTGCCCGCCTTTCCCAGGACCGCCGCGAGCCCAGACGTAACTGCTCATCCGATAATGCGTGTTGGCGACGTTGAGGCCGTTCAACTGCAGCGCGAGTTGCGGACGTCCCTTGATGTGCCCTGGGCCGCGCGCGTCGATCACCGTTCCCATCACCTGGGCGCCGCGAGGAATCGCGATGGCACCGTTCTGAAGAACGATGTCCTTGACCAGAATGCCGCTAAATGGAGTGCCGAGTTCCGTGTGATGGCTGTCGATGGTCTGCATCATGATTACGTACATGGGCGTTCCGCTGGCAACGGTGACCATGACCGACCGGGGATGCGAATCGTACACCGGCGAAGGCGACTGAGGCGACTCGGGAGATTGAGGAGATTGAGGAGATTGAGGAGACGGCGCATTCTGGCCGTAGCCCGGAGGAGGCGGCGGCGGAGTCTGCTGGTTGCCCGGCTGCCCGCCATGCTGGCCGCGACCACTCTGACCCGAGAAACCCGGCGCGGTGGCCGGTAGCGTGCCGATCGTAATCTTATCGTCGACGCTCTTGACGCCGGCGACCGCCTTCACCATGTCCTCGGCCTGGGTACGCAATGCCGGCGTGGGGACGGCGCCGGTCAAGGTCGCGATGCCGTCATGCACCCAGATGCCTAAATCCAGCGGGCGCAGGGTGTTGGAAGCCATCAATTTGTTGTTGATGTCCTCGGCGATGGCGCTGTCGGGCCGCTGTCCGGTTTGCGGCGGCGTTGTTTCGGTCGAGGTTGCCGACGGCGGAGCCGTGGTTTGCGCCAGCACAGGCAGGCTCAGCCAGCCCGCTCCGGAAAGCAGTGCGCAGATCATGAGTTGGCGGCCCAGGCGCGCCGTCCTGTGCCGCAGGAGTTTATGAAAATTGGAACTTTGGATGGTCACACACCTGTCCCTCGTTGGAGATGATAGCTGGTTATGCAGACGCGCTTGGACGCAAAAAGTTGCTGGTATCCTGCTGCGTGTCCAAGTTTCTTCGACTCGCAAGCGATTAGCGGACTTCCGGTCTTTCTGGCCACGATTTACCCATCAGCGACAGGAGGCAAACAAGCCCTCGCTTCGTCGCTCGCCGCAATGCCTGATAGGGAGACCGCAGAAATGCGATAGCGACATACGGCGCACCGAAATTCTCACGAATAATGCTGTATACCTCACGAGAGTTGCGCCTGTCTTCCGAGATACCGTCTTTGCGGTGATGGGAAACTATCCCATTGAAGAGCCGCACTTTTTTCCCACTCTTGAACATGCGTTGATTCAGATCGAAATCCGCGTAAACACGATAGCGAGTGTCATAGACAAGCTGCGGAGTGCGCCGGTAAAACGTGCCTTGATGATGCCAGGTGTTTTCGATCCGAAGCCAAAATCCGGTCTCCGGACGGAATATCTCACCCTGGTCTGAAGTGACTGCGAAAGAGGCGACGTCCACCTGGTCCTTGAGACACGTGGCGAGCGTTTCAGTTGGGATGGATTTCAGGGTGTCGCCCGCATTCAGGTGCAGGATATATTCACCGCGGGCGGCGGCAATCCCCTTGTTCATCGCATCGTAGATTCCGGAGTCGGGCTCGCTCAACCAGTAGTCGATTTTGTCATTCCACTCTCGCAAAACCTCTATCGTGCCATCGTCGGAGCCGCCATCGATCACAACCAGTTCAAACTCGCGCGGATCGAACGAGAGGATGTTATTGAGGAGGCGAAGACACTCCTCCCGGTCGCGAAACAGCACGATAATGATGGAGACCGATGGAGGTTCCTTGCGAATGTCTCCAAGAGTTCGCCGGCCACCCTCCAAACGCGCTGAAATTTCCGTCTGCATTTCTTATGGACCCTCGGCTTTATAGAGGCCTTGCGTGCGCAGGCCGCCGGCCATGGCTGGGGCGGGCTTGGAGGGCAACTGGAAACACGGATCTGGCTCCGGGCGAGTTCTGGTGAGTCGCCGCGTGGTGCTGAACCTTTCGTCGATGCACTCGAAATCCACGGTACAGTTATCCTAGCGGAGTTCCGCTGATGGCTTCGAAGTCGGAGGGAATGAGAGATTTCCTGCGACGGAGTCTATTTATCAGAGTGCCTGTCCGCGACCCTGTGGCTAAGCGGAGCTTGAACGCGCTCACGGGCTCGCGGGTAAACAAATGGAAGCCGTTGCTGGAAGAAACATGGCGGTCAAACTGCCGGGCAAGCTGGCGTAAAGCAGCAGGAGTATAAAACGAGACATGTTGTCCGCCACGGACAACGTAGTACCACCAGTTCGGCGGCGCAGGCGGAGGGTCCGGCACCAACAGTGTCGTTGTCAGGACGTCGTCGGAGAGAGCGAAGACCCGCGCAATACCCTCGACCGGGTCGGGCAGATGTTCCATCAATTCGAAAGCCGTGACCAGATCGTAATGGGCTTCGGGATCATGTTCGAACGTGCGCGCGTGGATGTTCTTTGCGTACATATCCTGCCAGAAGAAATTGAATCCGCGGTCGCGCATCAAACGAACGAAGGTTCCGTGGCCGCCGCCATAATCCAGAAATCTTTTTCCGGTTGGAAAAAGCAACGATATCACCGCGGAGGTGACCGCTGAGGTTTGCAGATTTCGCTGCATAATTCCCACATCGGCGGCGACCAGCGCCTCCGTGTAGGCTTCAGCAAGCCAGTATGGTCTTTCCGTTTGAATGAAGCCGCATTTGGGACAGCGAAAATACTGAACCTGATACTTGTCCAGGACAAGGGCCTGGCCAAAATGGGCGGACTCGGTCTGGCAGATTCCACAGATCATACAGTCAGGCACGCTCCAGATCGGCCTCAAGCATTCGCTTCACGACTCCTGCCATCTTCCTTGGCTGTCCTGACAATTGGCCTTGCTGGAATTCCGACTACAGTTGTTCCAGGCTCTACATTCTTGTTTACAACTGCCCCAGCACCCACAATCGCAGAATCGCCGATCACGGTATCTTCTAAAATCTGCGCCCCGGTGCCTACTAACACCCCTGCTCCAACACGAACCCACCCCGAAATATTGACCGACGGATTTATCACGCTTCCCTTGCCTATTTTGGCCTCATGCCCAATCGTGCACGCAAAGTTAACCAACGAAAACGATTCAAATACTATATTTACAGTCGCTACCACACCCGGACAAAGAATTACTCCCTCCTCGAGAACACAGGTTTCAGAGTCCAGGATCACTGAGGGATGAATGATTGCCGGCCAATCAATTTTCGGATATTGCTTCTTCAGTCTTTCAGCGATTTTAAGCCGGGCCGACGGATTGCCGATCCCAATAGCAAGCGCATCGACATCATTCGATTCCAGCCATTCGGCCTCTTCCCGAACGCCGCTCTCCGGGCTCGTTAGCTTCTGTATATTGTTTTCCAGCAAGCAAGCTACTTCAAATGGTTCGTAGCGCTTTCTAGGGTCGGCGGCAACTTCTGATAATATCCATCGAAGTTCGCGTGCAAATCCGCCAGCACCTATGATTGCGAGTCTTCTCATATTTACACCTCAGTGATAGGCACCCGTGAATCGCGAGCAAAGTCGGCAACTTCTAGCAGACGGGCTCCAAATTCTCGCCTGCGCTGGGTCAGAATCTCAAGTGCTTCGTCTCTGCCCATTCGGGCTGGTGGGTCATTCAGGAATTTCAGCATCTTCGTCGCAAGATCCTCCGCTGAGCCAGCGCGAAAAAAATCAATAACGCCAATGTCTATTTCTCGATTTACATCGATATCCGATACTATCCCCGGAGTACATGTAGAAACAGCATCATATATAGCTCCTCCACCCGGCCCACCTTCAAAGAGCGTCGGCTGAATTAGCGCGACGGATTGTCTCATAATCGCCAGTTGATCTCCTTTGGGAACGATGCCAAGAAAGCGGATATTCTCGTCCAGATGATTTTTGACGATCCAAGTTTTCAGTTTATTGAAATGCTCTGGCCAACGGTAATCCGTCGTATTACCTGTGCAAAGGATATGCACGTCCTGCCCTGCATCCCGAACTAAACGCAAGGCGGCAAAGGCAGTTTCGTGGGATTTATGTATCCAGAACTGGTTTGAAATCAGAAAATATTTGTCCGGGAGATTGTATGTTCTGTCGACATCAACTGGCTCACGCGATAAGGCCGGATTCATCGGCGGACAAAACGGTAATGCGAAAATCTTTGCTTGATGGTCCGGATAAAACTCCTCAATGTCATCGACAACGGCTCTTGCATTCACGACGACTGCGCAGGCATCTTCCAGCACCTTGCTAAATAAACGATCTCTCTGCAAACACTCATTCCTGCTGAAGAAATGCGGTAACCGCTTGTGTTGTAGATCTGGAATATATCCTATCCACGCAACTGGGAAATTCCTTCCGAGCGATATTTGACATGGAAATACAACCTCGGACTTACGCCGCGATAGGACTGTTCTTAGCCCGGCGGGAGAATTCCGATATGGAATAATCTCAACTGTTCCATCGATGTGATTCATTGCGTCTCGAAGCTCGGCATTCGATACAGGAGAAGACCGCGAGCTTTTTCTTTTTGTGAGGAAAAAGAAGAGTTGACGCTTCATTGAACTAGCCGCCGACCACGCCCGTTGCGTTAGTGTTGGCTTCGGTAGCAGTAGGTCCCATGCGCGTGTCGAGGCGGTAGAGCTTAGACCGCTGATGCATAAGCGCAAGAAATCTACTCCGCCAGTCCACTGCGTGAGCCACTCCCCAAGGAAAGCAATACGCACCTCTCGGCTTTCTGAACCTAAGTTTTTCATGGGCATGTCACATGGTGATGTGTTCCAGTTAATTCCTATTTATTGAAATAATTGGCGATGACATCGCATATTTCTTTCACAGAGTCTTCTGTGAGGGCAGGGTAGCTCGGCAGATTGATGCCGCGCCATGCGATGTCCTCTGCGACTGGATGACGCTGAAAGCGCTGGGAATACATAGGCATACTGTGGACGGGGTAAAAAACGGGGCGTGTCTCGATGCTGTGCTCGCGAAGGGCATTCCTCAATGGCTCCCGGTCGGTGGCATCCGGTACAAGTATGGAACACATCCAATAGGAATGCTGAACCTCGCCAACGGCATCGTGAAACTCTATTGGCGTATCTCGCAGATAGTGTTTGTACCAGGCAGCAACTTGTCGTTTTTTCTCTATAAAGCCGCCAGCCTGCTCGATCTGAGCTAGTCCTATGGCAGCACAGATATTGGTCATCCGATAGTTGTACCCAACAACGTCGTGCCAATACTCCCTATGTTTAGCCAGGCCTTGTCCTTTATAGTGCTGCACGCGATCATGGAGGGTTTCATCGTCTGTAACAACCATGCCCCCTTCGCCTGTTGTGATGGTTTTGTTTCCGAAAAAGCTAAATGTACCGACGTCACCAAACGTGCCAACATGGCGGCCCTTGTAGTAGGTGCCGAAAGCCTCGGCGCAATCTTCGACAATAAACAAATTGTGCTCGCGTGCAATCGCGACCAACTGATCCATTTCGCAAGGTTGGCCGTAGAGATGCACGACCATAATCGCCCGGGTGCGCGGTGTAATGTTGCGTCGCACATCATCGGGGTCCATTTGCCAAGTGCGCTTGAGCGAATCGCAAAATACAGGAGTTGCGCCGGTATACGCAATTGCGTTTACGGAGGATATATAGGTAAGAGTCGGCACGATTACTTCTGCATCCGATCCAATGCCCAAGGCGACTAAGGCTAGATGAAGCGCTACCGTGCCATTACTGACGGTGCTGGCGTGGCGAGCGTCGATATAGGATTTGAAGCTGTTCTCAAACTCGGAAACGAACTTTCCCTTTGAAGATATCCATGTTGAATCCAGGCACTCATTTACGTATTTCTTCTCGTTGCCAGTCAAGAGAGGCTGATAAACGGGGTATTTGAACATGATTAGTCCTTTCCTATGGTCAACACGCACGATTGAGAAGCGTGAGCTTCTATTCTTCCCAGCAACCGGGGTACATACAGGGCGCACGGCAATACGGTCAGCAATGAGTACGTAACGATGGTGGCCCAGGGAACGCCGGAAATACCGTAGAGGTGCGTGAATACTATTTTCGTCAGCAAGCAGCCGATTCCGAAAATAACAGACGTGACGATTTGAAACTTGATAATGCCCGCGCCATTCAAGAACATGGAGAGCGTGCTGCCGCAGTTACTCAACACAGCCCAGACGGCGAGACCCAGCATCAGCAGGAAAGACGGATGAATGCCGGGGCCGACCCACCAGAGAAGCAGTTTGTTGGAAAACACTAATAGCGTAGCCGACACGATCGAAGTGAAGGCGAAGACACCCAGCAGGGTGCGAGTGAGGGTATGGCGGACCCAGAGCATATCTCCGCGCGAGATGGCCTCACCGTAAGCCGGCCAAAGGGGCATCATGAGCATGGTGACGACGACCGTAATGACGGAAAACATGCGCTGCGGGATGGAAAAGACGGTTACGTCCGCGACTCCCAAGATGCGGGCGATGATGAAATTATCGGCGGAGTAGGACACGGCAACCACCAACTGCAGGACGAAGAACATTCCGCCAAGGCGGGTAATCTTGTCGATTGCCTGACGGGAGACAAGATGCCGGTGGGGCAGCAAGTCTCGCCGGCTGACTCCGAAGAAGTAGCCCGCGTTCATCCATGTTCCCAATACAGGCGCGCCGGCAAAGGCAACGACCAGCGCCGCCAGGCTGAGGTGAAAATGAACCACGGCAAGGATACCGACCAGGATGAGGACGCTGGAAAATATCTCCCATAGATTCGTCAGAAATCCCTGCTGCAGGCCGAGTTGGGTGCGTTGGACGACATCGAGAGGGATATTGAGGGCGAAGCAGACCACGAAGACAAGCACCGCAGGTCCGGCCTGGGCACGGGCATCCGCGGTGGTTGCGCGAAACAGATTGCCCCAGTCGACGAACCGGTAGATTGAAAAGAAGAGCGCCAATAGCACCGCGCCGATCAAAGTCAACACGGCAAATCCACTGGAGATGGCTCCGCGGATTCCGTCCCAGTCATCTTTCCCGAATGCGGTGGAGACGGTATTCAGGACGCCATTTCCGACGCCGAAGTCCGCGAAACCGGCCATGGCGAGGACGGAACTGATGGTCATCCAGAGTCCGAAACGCTGGTTGCCAAGATAGTGCAAGGTCAGCGGGATCGTGATGAAGGTGACGCCGATGCGCACGGCACGGGAAACTCCCGAGGTAATTCCGGTGACGGCCGCGCGGCGATGACGAGCGGCGGACCGCTCCGCCGGGTCTAGGCTTTGCATCGCGGTGGATTGCAGGTCTTTTCCAGTTTCCCGCAACATGGCGATGACATTCATTTGGATCCAATCTCCGAAATCAATAGGATGCGAGGATCCTAACAGTCGCCTGAATGCGAACAACAGACGAACGTATGCGCCTGGAATAGCCGTAGTTTACCGAAAACGGAGTCAGTCGCGGAACACGGCGGGCGGCGGGCTGACTTCGGAGAGACGTTGGAAGTCTTCATCGGGCAGCTTGAGTCTGGCGGCGGCGACGTTTTCTTCGACGTGGGCAACGGAGGAAGTGCCGGGAATCGGCAGCACCACCGGAGAGCGCCGCAGCAGCCACGCCAGAGCCACCTGCAAGGGAGTGGCGTCGAGTTTTCTGGCCACGTCCTCCAGCGCTTCATTGGCCTGGCGATTCTGTCCCAGTGGAGCCCATGGCATGAAGGCAATCCCATTTTTCTCACAGTGGTTCAGCAGGTAATCCCACTCGCGGTCGGCGAAGCTGTAGCGGTTCTGGACGGAGACGATGGGCACCATTTTCCGCGCCCGCTCGACATGCTCCATGGTCACGTTGGAGAGCGCGATGTGGCGGATCTTTCCTTCCTCGCGCAGCCGGGCCAGCGTGCCGATGGATGCGTCGAACGAAACGGCCGCATCGGGAATGTGCAGGTAATAGATTTCGATGTGATCCAGGCGCAACCGTTTCAGGCTGCCTTCCACGGCGGCCTGCAGATGCTTCGGACTGGCATTGTGGACCCACCGACCGGGACCGAGCCGCTCCCAGCCGCCCTTGGTGGCAATCACCAGGTCGCGGGGATAGGGGAACAGGGCTTCGGCAATCAGTTCCTCGGAGACATGGGGGCCGTAGGAATCGGCGGTGTCGATGAAGTTGACGCCCAGTTCCACGGCGCGGCGCAGGGTTGCCAGGGCGGCGGCGGGATTCTCCGGCGGACCCCATATCCCTTTGCCGGTCAATCGCATGGCCCCATAGCCAAGGCGGTGGACGGTACGATCTCCCAGTTGGATGGAACCGGCGGCTGCGGCTGAGATGCTTTCGACACTCTGGCTCATGCGGTCAAATCTCCCTTTGTCTAGTTGACATTATGTCTCAAACTGCTATACTCATCAAACCTTTTAGCTCAACACGAACTCTTGTTCAACG
>JAJZDO010000226.1 GCA_021805955.1 Acidobacteriota bacterium | reverse complement strand
CGGGCAAACCTGGGCGCAGTTGCTCCGACGCCCGGAGATCACCATCGACAAACTCATGCCCGCTCTCAGTGAGGCAATGCAAGCCGATCCAGTGCTTGCGCCCATGCTTGTCAACTCCCCCGACCAACTCGCCGCCATCCGCCGCAATGAACTGCGCGCGGTGGAGACGGAGATCAAGTTTGTTGGCTATCTGGACCAGCAGAAACGCGCGATTCAGAAGCTGAAGGATGCCGAGACTGTGCGCATTCCGGAGTGGCTCGACTACACGGTCATCAGTGGACTTTCGCGTGAGATGCAGGAAAAGCTGGGTCGCGTGCGCCCAGTTACCATTGGGCAGGCCAGTCGCATCCCAGGCGTCACTCCCGCCGCGCTGGGCCTCGTTCACGTCTCCATACGCATTCAGTCCGGACGTCGCTCAGGGCAGGGAAGTAGCGCATCTGTGGCATCGCCGATCCAACCCCGGACCACAGGATGAGCGTCTCTGAACGCGTTCCCACCCAGTGGCAACTGCGCACTCGTTCCGTTGAACTGGGGCGACGCACCGTCGTCATGGGCGTGGTCAACATCACAGCAGATTCGTTCTCCGATGGGGGGCGTTTTCTGGAGCCAGAGCGCGCTGTGGAGCAGGCGCTGCGACTGATGCGTCATGGTGCGGAGATCATTGATCTGGGCGCGGAGAGTACGCGTCCTAGCTCCCATGCTGGCGACCCGCTCCAGGCATCAGTCAGCGCGCAGCAGGAGCAGGATCGCTTATTGCCTGCGCTGGAGATGCTGTTGCGCGCGCGTCCTGCCGCCGTCGTATCGATTGACACGTACAAAGCCGAGACCGCGCGAGCTGCCCTGCGCGCAGGTGCGGAGATCGTCAACGATGTCAGCGGCTTCTCGTGGGACCCGGCGATGCCTCAGGTGTGCGCAGAAGAACACGGCGGAGTGGTGCTGATGCACACGCGTGGCAGACCGGATGAATGGCTGCGACAACCCACGCTGGATTCGTCTCAGATGCTTGCAACGGTTCTCGATGGCCTGCGCAACTCGCTGCAACGGGCCATGCAGGCAGGCATTCCGTCGTCGGCGATTGTGCTCGATCCGGGCTACGGTTTTGGCAAGCGAATGGGCGAAAATTTCGCGCTGTTACGGCATCAGTCGCAGCTTCTGGCCCTGGGGCGTCCGTTGCTGGCTGGCCTTTCGCGCAAGTCGTTTCTGCGTCAAGCGCTGGCGGCGCGTCTGGGCAGGGAAGTGAGAAGTGCGGCTTCCATGGAAATCGCCAGTGTTGCCGGTTTGACGGCTGCGATTCTTGTCGGCGCTTCGATCGTGCGCGTCCACTCAGCCCGAGCCGCCACAGAAGCCGCCGCCGTGGCCGACGCTTTGCTGGAGCGGTCGGATGCGCCCGGCTACGAAAGCTGAAGGCAGTCTCTCGGCGCGGTTTTGCATGTCCGTATACTAAGGCTACGCATGTTTCGACCCGTTGCTTCTGCACCCAACGCGCGCGCAGCCTCTGGTGCCGCATTGAATGCGCGTATCTTTTCCTTTGTCGGCTACAGCCTGGTCTGCTACCTCACCATCGGCATTCAGCTTGCCGTGCTGCCTGGCTACGTGCACCTCACGCTCGGCTACAGCACGATGCTTGCCGGGCTGATCGTCAGCGCCGAGTACGTGGCCACAGTGCTCACGCGTCCGTGGGCTGGCTGGATCGTGGATCGGCGGGGTGCGAAGACGTCCGTTGTCTTTGGACAGCTTCTCTGCGGTGCGAGTGGCCTGCTGACTCTGACCTCGGCGTTCGCCCATCGACTGCCGTGGTTGGGGCTTTTGCTGCTCTTTGCAGCCCGGCTCGCGCTGGGAGCCAGTGAGAGCCTGGTGGCCACTGGAGCTACCATCTGGGGCATCTGGGGCGTCGGCGTGGAAAATACCGCAGCCGTCATCTCCTGGAACGGTATTTGCACTTATGGCGGCGTTGCACTGGGCGCGCCGCTCGGCGTCGTTCTGCTTACCAGCTTTGGGTTTTCCGCCGTTGGCCTTGCCGTACTTGTTCTTGGTCTTGGGCCGCTTCTGCTGGCTCTGCGACAGCCTGCCGCACCCATCGTTCATGGCGAAAAACTTCCCTATCACCATGTCTTCCGACGTGTCACGATGCAGGGACTTGGTCTGGGACTCGGCAGCATCGGTTTCGGCGTTCTGGCCACCTTTATCACGCTGGATTTTGCCCATCGGCACTGGTCCGGAGCCGCACTGGCGCTCACGCTCTTCGGTGCGCTGTTTATCTTTGCGCGGCTGCTCTTCGCTGGTTGGATCAAACGCGTGGGAGGGTATTCCGTTGCGCTGGTCTGCTTCATCACAGAGATGTGCGGTCTCATCATCCTTTGGCAGTCGCACACGCGCCTGATGGACTTTTGCGGAGCCGCGCTTACTGGCTTTGGATTCTCGCTGGTCTTTCCTGCGCTTGGCGTAGAAGCGGTGCATGCGATTCCACCCCAAGACAAAGGAACTGCACTCGGAGCCTACGGTGTCTTCATGGATTTTTCGCTCATGATTACCGGGCCAGTCGCCGGTGCCATCATCGGCGCGTGGGGATTTCCCTCGATGTACCTCTTCGCCGTCTGTGCGGTTGTGCTCGCATTCCTGTTGACTGGTATGCAGGCGCTGCGCCGCAGGGAGCGGGCTATCGCGTGATCGCGTTGGATGACTCTGCGCTGCGCAAAGTTATTTCTGTTATCTCTGGCGGACAATCGAAACGAAATGGCACGCCCACGGTTCCCAAGCCACGATTCACATAAAGCTGCATCGTTCCCAGAGAAAATAATCCTTCCACAAAATGCTCGCCGAGCGGTGGCAGTGTCAGCGGGCCAAAAAAAGGAAGCCGCACCTGGCCGCCGTGGGTATGTCCACTCAGCATCAGCCGAACCGAAGCACCCGCAGGGTGACGCATAATCTTCAAAGCCGGATCCGGTTCATGGCCAAGCAGGATCACCGGCTCATCGGGGATATTTCGAATCGCTGGTGGAATTGTCTTGTCCAGATCGGGTCTACCGGCAAGCATATCGTCGATTCCCGCCAGCCACAGGCGTGCGCCGCCTTGTTCCAGAGCCACATACTGATTGCGCAGAATCGGAATTCCATGTGTTTCCAGTGTCGAAGCGACTGCTGCGGGATCCATCTGTGCATCATGATTTCCAAGAATTCCGTGGATGCTGCGACACTCCAGCCCTGTCAGGATATCGGCGCACCGACGAATTGCCTCCTGAGGAAATCTTTTTGATCTGGAGTATGTCGTGATGAAGTCTCCGGTCAGCACAACGGCATCCGGTTTCATTGCATTCACGCGCTGCACGGCTTCGCGCAAAAAATAAGGTTCTGTCCACTCCTCCAGATGGATATCGCTCACTTGCACCATCCGGAATCCATCCATGCGCGTCGAAAGGCCCGCGATGCGAATCGTGATCTGACGATGGTCAATCCAGTGTCGCTCAATCTCGCCGGCATAGAGTGCCAGCGCGCCCACTCCTACTGCCGCTCCGCGCAGCAGATTCCGGCGCGTCAGCTTCGGCCTGGAGCGAAATGCGGAGGGAACAGAACTCATCTTCATTCATCCTTTGCGGTCAGAGGCCGCCGGCAAGCCAGCTTCGTTCATGGGGGGAGACACAAAGGACCGCCGAATCCGGCGGTCCTTTGTGTCTATGATTCAACGGTTTGTTCAGCGACGGAATTTGGACCAGTTCACCAGATCGCCAAGAGTGGTCGTTGAACTTGAGGAAGAAGAACTGGACGGAGTCTTGTAGTGCTCCACCTCGCTTCGGCTGGCCTCTTCGCCAACGGCGCGAATGCTCAGTCCGACTTTCTTCTCCTCGACGCTCAATTTGATGATCTTGAACTCGTGCTCCTGATCCTGTTCCAGGTTGATGGCATGCCCCGCAGCATCCACCGCTTCGGATACATGGCAAAGTCCTTCCACACCCTCTGCAATCTCCACAAAGGCTCCGAACTGCGCTGTGCGCAGAACCTTGCCGTGGACCACATCCCCCACCCGGTGCTGACGGAAGAACGTCTCCCAAACATCCGGCTGCAACTGCTTGACGCCCAGCGAGAGCCGACGGTTCTCCGGCTCAACGCCAAGCACCACAGCCTTCACCTTGTCGCCTTTTTTCAGTACTTCCGAGGGATGTTTGATGCGCTTGGTCCAGCTCAGGTTCGATACGTGCACCAGTCCGTCGATGCCATCTTCAATTTCGATGAAGGCACCGAAATCGGTCAGGTTGCGAACGCGTCCTTCCACTTCCGTTCCTGCCGGATAGCGTTCGGTCAGATTCTCCCACGGATTCTGCTGAAGCTGCTTCATGCCCAATGAAATGCGTCGGTCAGAGGGATTAACGGCAAGCACGATGGCCTCGACCTCATCGCCCGGCTTTACCAGCTTGGTTGGATGCTTCATGCGCTTTGACCAGGTCATCTCCGAAACGTGGACCAGGCCTTCGATGCCCTGCTCCAGTTCGATGAATGCACCGTAGTCGGTCACAGAAAGCACACGACCATGGACATGCGCGCCAAGCGGATAACGCTCGACCGCATCCAGCCAGGGGTCGGGTGTCAGTTGCTTGAATCCAAGCGAAACCCGCTGCTTTTCGCGATCAAACTTCAGCACCTGTACCTGAATCTCGTCGCCCACATTCACCAGGTCGCGGGGATGTGTCAAACGCCCCCAGCTCATATCGGTGATGTGCAGAAGCCCGTCGATGCCGCCCAGATCGACAAATGCGCCATAGTCAGTCAGGTTTTTTACTGTCCCGGTCAGGATCGCATCTTCACTCAAGTGCTCAAGAGTCTGCTCTTTGCGGGAGTTTTGATCTTCTTCCAGGATTTCCTTGCGGCTGACCACGACATTGCCACGTTTTTTGTTCAGCTTGATGACGCGAACAGGAATTTGCTGGCCAATATAGCCGTCCAGATTGCGCACCGGGCGCATCTCCAGCTGTGATCCAGGCAGAAATGCCTTCAGGCCGATGTCCACTGTCAGGCCGCCTTTGACGCGCCCCACAACCGTTCCCATGACTGCCGTCTTTTCGTTGGCAGCTTTCTCGATATCGTCCCACACCCGCAGGCGCTGTGCCTTGTCATAACTGACAAGGTAGCCACCTTCTGGCTCCTCGCGTTCGATCACCACATCAATCACATCGCCAGCCTGGAATCGCGGCTGCCCGTTGTGATCGAGAATCTGCTCGATGGGCAGCAGACCGTCGGACTTCAGTCCAACGTCGATGACTGCATGCTTTTCCGTCAGATTGGCGATGCGTCCGCTGACAATGCTGTCGCCATAGGCTTCCACAGCAGCCGCCTCAGCCGCCTGCTCGCGCTCATAGGCTTCCAGCGCAGCGGCAAAATCCGCTGCGGAATCAAGATCTGCGCCTGCTACTTCTTCTGAGGACGAATGCACGGCCTCGGACGCAGCCGTAGCCTGCTCAACATGAGCGACCGCAGCAGCGACTTCCGCTTCGTGTGGCGCATCCTGTTCCGGCAAGCCGGAGACTTCGGGGTTAACGGTGGATTCAGGCGATGGCGCTGATTGCTCCATCACAGGCTCAAGCTCAGGGGTTTCCAATTCGGTATTCAGGGGTTTGCTCTCGGTTTCAAGATTGAGGACGTCTGTCATCACTGCCAGTTCCGGATTTCAACTCTTCCAGCCATCCCGAGGTGGCAATGAGCCGGTAGCGCAGTCTACCTCTCAGCGAACCGCTTATCTGAGAAGAATCTGCATGGAACGTTGCCAGACGGAAACATCAAACCTGAGTTTTCTGGCCGATCGACAGATGCGAGGAACAATGTCGCGCTCACTCGTTTTGCGCTTGGCCTGAATGATTCCGGGTTGGAAAGAATCGCTGGCAACCACCATGCCCATGCGTTGAAATCCGGACGCAGGGCTACACTATGATGGTAGCAATGTGGTTCGGCCAACGTCAATGAAATCTCGTTGAATCAGAGTTGAAGCAACAGAACATTCATACGAATGCACTTGTAATGGTGCAGTCTACTGCTCTTGTACCGCGCCTTGGGAAAGTCGGCTTCTTCCAGCGATTCAAATCGCGGAAGCGTGCTGACGGTGTTGCATCTTATACTGGCCACCATGGATTATCTCTGGACTCCGTGGCGCTATCGCTACGTCACTGGCACAGAAGAGGCATCGCGCAAAGGTGTTCCCGCGGTGCTTGCGGCCTGGACAGGCGATCTTGGATGCGTCTTCTGCAATCTGATTGCGGCGACGGATTTTGCCGTTCATTCCGGCATGTCTGCCGATCAGGCTGAATCGGAAGCCTACATCGTCCATCGTGGCCACGAGTGCTTTGTTTGCCTGAATGCTTTTCCCTACACGTCTGGCCATGTCATGGTGATCCCGTACGCGCACCAGGCCAGTTTGGCCGATCTTCCTGTCTCCAGCGCGCATGAGATGTCTGATCTTGCGCAGAAAATCGAGCGCGCCCTGCGACTGATATATCGACCGCACGGCATTAATTTGGGTATGAATCTTGGAGAAGCGGCCGGGGCTGGAGTCGCAGGGCATCTGCATCTTCACGTGTTGCCGCGCTGGACCGGCGACACCAATTTCATGACGACAATCGCTGAAACCCGAATCCTGCCGGAGGATATGGCGACGACCTGCAACCGCATCCGAAGGGCGTTATCTGACGGATTCCAGGCAGCCGATAGCGATTGATTTTTTTGCAGCGACCGCAGAAAGCACAATATTAGGGTGCAAAGAAATAATTTTTATTGAATCTGCGGAAAATTTGTTGCAGAATAAAGGAACTCATCGTAACGGGAAGGCCGCTTGGCTCCGGTTTCCCCAACTGGCACAAGCAAGGTCATCGCAACATTCATTGCAGCTCTCGTTCTTCTGCATCCGATTCGCACCTTTTTGCATTGCAGACATTTTCTGGAGGAATTGACGTGAAACGATCCCATCTGGGAGCGATGCTTCTGTGCATCCTCATCGCTTGTAGTTATGCGTTTGGTCAGGTAGCAACCACCTCGTTGCGCGGCATCATCAAGGATCAGGCCGGCGCTCTGGTTCCAGGCGCAACCATCACACTGCTCGATAAGTCCGTCAACAAAACCTACACCGCCACTTCGGACGGTTCGGGTTACTACCAGTTGCCGCAGATTCCTCCCACGCGGTACATCATTACGGTTTCCTCCAACGGTTTCGCTGATCAGACCAAGACAGCAGAACTGCTCGTCAATCAGCCGGCCACCATCAATTTCACGCTCTCCGTGCAGGCCAGCAATGTCACCGTCGACGTCAGCGGCTCGGCGCAGACGCTGAACACGACCGATGCCTCCGAGGGTAACTCCATCGGGAATGAGATGATCCAGTCCATTCCTTCGGATGGGCGCGATCCCATCTCGCTGCTGGCTTTGCAGCCGGGCGTACTCTTCCTCGGTGAAGGCGGCGGCACCAGCGCCACTGGCAATCAGGAGCAGACCGACAGCCGACAGGGCGCCGTCTCCGGCAGCCGTTCCGACCAGGGCAACATCACCCTCGACGGCCTGGATGATAACAGCCAGATCAACGGCTATGCCTTTACCGGCGTCCTTCGTTCCACGCTCGATTCCACGCAGGAGTTCCGCGTCACCACTTCAGACGGCAGCGCTGACGAAGGGCGATCTTCCGGCGCGCAGGTCTCGCTTGTCACCAAGTCCGGCACCAACCACTTCCACGGCGCGGCCTACGAGTACTACCGACCGACCAACACGGTCAGCAACAACTGGTTCCTGAAGAATTCGCAGTTGTCTGGCGGTGAGCCGAACGTTCCTGCCAAGTACCTGCGAAACGTCTTCGGCGCAGCACTCGGTGGCCCCATCAAGAAGGACAAGCTCTTCTTCTTCGGCAACTATGAGGGACTGCGCCAGGCGATCGACGATATCGTTTCGGCCACGGTTCCCACTGCTAGTTTTCAGGCAGGCACCTTGCAGTATCAGGATGCGAGCAACAATAACCACTCAATCAGCTCTTCACAAATCGCCGCGCTGGACGCCAATTGCACTTCAAGCACGTTTGACGGTTCTACGGTTTGCCCTTGGGGACCTGGTGTCAACCCCAACGTCCTCTCCTACTATGGAGGTGTTCCGGTTGCCACGGGTTCGGCCTCGGGTGATGGCCTGAACAGCGGTTCGCTCTTCTTCCCAGTGAAGGTGCCTACTACGCAGAACACCAGCATTCTGAAGCTGGACTACAATATGACCCAGAAGCAGCAGGTCTTCATTCGCGGCAACTACCAAAAGGACACATACACGGGCGATGCCAACCTGCCCGGTCAGGCTCCTTCCTTCACCAAGGAATACAACACCAAGGGTCTGGCCTTTGGCCACACCTGGAATCCTACACCGAATATCGTCAACGATCTGCGATACGGGTATGTCCGGCAAAGCTATGCTCAACTGGGAGTTGGCTCCGGTCAGTATGTCGATTTCCGTTTCCTGACCCAGCCAGAAGCGCAGACGCGCAATACGACCAATGTTGTGCCTGTACACAACGTGGTTGATACGCTCACCATCACCAAGGGGAATCACACCATCTCTGTCGGAGTGAACTGGCGTCTGGTTCAGGATGAGACGGTGACAAATGGAACTTCTTTCAATGTGGCCAGCACCAATCCCTACTGGTTGGGCGGCAACCCGCCAGATCCTTCTTCGCTGGGAACGGGACTGGCACCTGTCGGCAGCGGTTTTTCGAACTCCTATGCGATTGCTTACGCCAGCATTCTTGGCACAGTCCCATCGCTCACAAACAACTACAACTATCAAGTGAATTCCCCTACCCAGGGAACGGTGCTTGGCATTGGCGCAAACATCCCTCGTCACTTCCTGGCAAACGAGATGGAGGGATTCGTACAGGACAGTTGGAGAATGCTGCCAAACCTGACCGTGAGCGCT
>JAJZDO010000527.1 GCA_021805955.1 Acidobacteriota bacterium | reverse complement strand
TATAGAGCAGCGTGGAAGCGTGGCCGTTGGAAAGAATAAACCGGTCGCGGTCCGCCCACCGGGAGTGCGCCGGATTGTGCTTCATCACGCGACTGTAAAGCAGATATGCAATGGGAGCGCAACCAAGCGGCGCGCCGGGATGGCCGCTATTGGCCTTCTGCACAGCATCGACTGCCAGCAGGCGCAGCGTGTTGATCGAAAGCTGATCGAGATCGGAACCGTGGGAAGCCATCATTTCAATGCCCTTTCATGTTGTGCGGGGAAGTTTCCCGTCGATCGATTACGTGGTCTGACCACCACCATATCTTCCAAAATATCACCCTCAACGAATCGTTACAGGGAGCTGCATCGCTTTTTCAGGGTATCGCAATTCGATGATTCTCCCGTTTCGATCAACGCGGATTTCTTACGGTGACAATGTAATTCCGGCCCAGCCATGCGTTCGATTCCGGCCAGTACAGGGTGAATTCAAGCTGCTCTGCACCTTCTGAAAGTGCAAGATCGACGAAAAAACCAAGCTCGCCCATATTATGTGCCGTGCTCACGCGACGCGTATTCCAGCCGTCATCGGTCCAGATCAGTTCAAAGTTCCGATCATCGAGCAGACGCAGAGTGGTGCCGACCGGGATATGCTGGATCGGCCGCCGCAGGCTGAAGACCTCGATTTTCTTGTCGTGGCTGGAGCCGAGCGCGTGGTCGTGCTCGCGCAGTCGATTGCCATAACGCTGATACACCGGATCGATGCGGTCATACACCTGACCGTCAAGCGCTGATCGCAGCAGTTTCAGATACTCCGCGTGCGCCCACACCAGCGGACAGGCAGAACCCGCCGGACGCCCTTTCACAAAGCCGCGATCCGGACGATCTTCTTCGTCCCAGACCTGTTCCGGCATCATCAGACCAGCGGTAGCAAACCCCTCATAGGTGTAGATCAAGTGATCCACCGGACGACCTGCTGCGAGTTCATAGTGAGCGCGTTCGCCCGTCAGCAGTGGCCATACACGCCCCTGGCCGGTGCCGCGATATGCGCTGCCATCTGGAGCCTGGCCGTATCCGTCCCAGTTATAGCGCAACCAGCCAGGCCCCTGGGGAAGATCACGCTGGAGCGCGGCATCGACTACTTTGAGCGAGTCCACAATCAGCGGATCGTGAGCATTGCGCACTCCGTAACGAACCAGCTCCAGAAAACCAGCATCGATAATCTCACGCGCCTCAAATTCATAGCGGGTTCCCGGCGGTCGATTGTTCAGGTGGATGGTCTCAGTCCCCGCGCCTTCACAGTCGTAAGCATCACCCGTCTCCGGCGGGCGAATCCGCATGTAGTGGCGCGGAACTTCCGGCAGAATGACGCCCGAGTTGGTCACGGTCCAGTCTTCCAGATGACTTTCAATCCAATCGGCAAACTCCTCCAGAAAATCTGCCTGCTCCGTGGACTGGTGCGCGCGACTGATCTCCGCCGCGCAGATCAGTCCTGCAATCACCGCAGCCAGAGTTGACGGAGAATAGCCGCTGTTTTCTTCCCAACGTTCCTGATGGGTAATCGGCGCGTGGCGAACAAGGAATCCGGCTGCGCGTTCAACAAACGCGAGCACATTCCAGTTACCCAGCCCATTCAGCTTCCAAAGCCGCCAGGTCAGGATCAGAGGAAACGCAACCTCATCGAGCTGAACGCCTTTCCAATAGGGTCTGCCATCGATCCAGAAGTTCTGATAGAAGCCGCCGTCGGGCCGTTGCGTACAGGCAAGATATACGAGCGCGCGCCGCGCCGTATCCACCCGCCCACAGGCCAGCAGCGCTGTGGCCGTCTGCACCATGTCGCGCGTCCAGACCAGATGATAACCGCCCAGATCGTCGTCGCCCTTGGCTTGCCCCCAAGGGATAGAGGCTGAGGCAACAAACGCTCCGGAGTAGGTCTTGTCCTCGTGCGCAAGCAGGATATTCTGGCTGGTCTGCATCAGGCGTCCGCGGTCACCGGTGACCGTCGCCAGCTTATACGGACTTGCGGCACGCTGCCACTGCTCCAGAAAGCGATCCCGGTTGCTGTCAAACGGCGTGGACAACGCACCCAGAGTCTTCGCCAGTGCCGAGTGTCGTGTACTTGCGATGCCGATACCAAGAGTAAATGAGCGACGCTCACGCATCTCCAGCTCCGCCATCAGGGCAATGTTGCCGTTGGTCGCAGAGCCAAATTCCCAGTCCATGCGGAAGTTGCTCATCAGGTCGTGCCAGCCATCGCTGGAACCGACAAAACCACAGCTTGCTTTGGCAAATCCGCAATCGGAGGAAAACACCAGCGCCCAGCGGTTCTTCCATGCAAGAAAAACCTTATGCCCAGCCAGGTCCATCACGCGCGCCGAGTTCCCGGCCCCACCCCCGTCCAGATGTGGTGACAACAGTGCATAGATGCGCAGCTTGTCCAGAAATTCGTCACTGCCGTTGGGACCAACCTCCAGCTTCACATTCATCAGAACGACGCTGTGATGCGGATCGCAAATAATCTCCTTCACAAGTTGATAACGGCCTAGACGATCCCGGTTGATATACCGGACCCCCAGCGCTTCGGAATGAATGTACTCAAAATGAATCTCCAGATCGCGTTTTTCTTCATGGACGAAGCTTTCTCCGTCGGTGATTAACAGTCCTAGATCGCGCGTCTGCGGATGATCGATCGTGGGGTGATAAATCTCGTTGAGAATTCCGTGCGAAACCGTGTACCAGATGCGACTTGAGGCTGAATAAGCCGTGCCAACTGCATCCTTGACGCTGGAGGTCCAGCGCGGCTCTGCGCCTGGTGCGCCAAAGGCTTCGCCGTCCTGCACCTGCCATCGATAAAGCGCTTCGTCGTCAGTGAACTGCTTTGAGTCTTCGCTCACCCTGCATCCTTTCAGGTCGCGCACATTCTGAGATATTCCAACAGATTTTCCAGCCTTCTCCACAAAGTACAACCAGCCCCATCCGATCATCGACCGGTTACCGAAGAAAAATCACACTTACTGCTGCGATGCACAAATACAGAAAAGGGTAGCTCGCCGCTCCACTGCAAGTCCTGAAATGAAATTACGTCCGCAAATGTTTTTTCTGATGCGCTAAAGTTCCGATTCAACAGATGGCGGCGACCAACTCACCGAAGCGCTACGCACTCGTGGCGGACGCACCAGTATCGGCAGAACTACGGAAACAGCCATCATGGCGGCGATGATGTGCAGGCCGCTGCGATAACTGCCGCTGGAATCGTGAAGCGTAGCGGTGAGCATCGGTCCAAAGACACTGGCTGCGCCCCATGCCGTGAGCATCAGTCCATAAATCGGACCGACATTTGCGTCTCCGAAATAATCCGCCACAAAAGCCGGCATTGTGCCAAATCCACCGCCGTAGCACATCAGAATCAGAAACGCGATCATGGCAACGACCCAGCTTGCCTTGAACTGCGGAAGCATCCAGAAAAGTCCGATCTGCAGCGCAAACATGGACACAAAAGTCCAGCGACGCGTGATGATATCCGAAGCTCCAGCCCAGAAAAACCGCCCCGCCGCATTGCCCACGCTGGCCACGCCCACCATGGCAGCGGCAATGATCGCCGAAGCTCCCGTCAACTCCGTAAAGACCGGCGATTCCTGTGAGATGAGCGAAATTCCAGCAGAGGTATTGAGAAAAAGCAGCAGCCAGAGTGCCCACCACTGCCATGAACCAAGTGCTTCGTACAGCGTCCAGGAGTGCTCCGTACGCTGTCGCGCGACACGCAAAGAGGGCGTCCATCCCGCCGGACAATAATCGGCGGGCGGATCTTTCATGAAGAATCCACTTGCCACACCGAGCACCAGAAATCCGATGCCCAGCCAGCCAAAGGTGCGAAGGACTCCGACCGCCTGAATCAAACGAACCGCAAGCGGTGCAGTCACCAGCGCGCCGGCACCAAAGCCGCAAACCGCCAGGCCTGTGATGAAACCCCGTCGATCGGGAAACCAGCGGACAAGCACGGCCACGGGCACGATGTATCCAAAGCCAAGTCCCACGCCGCCGATGAGGCCAAACGTGAGATACAACCATCCCAGTCCGTGCGTAGAAAAACTGGCCAGAAAAACGCCAAGGCCATAGAAGAATCCGCCCATCATCGCCACAGGGCGCGGCCCAATTCGGTTCATCCAGAATCCACCGACAAAAGCGGCGATGCCAAGAGTGAAAATGGCAACCGTGAAGGCAAAGGTGACATCCGATGTCGCCCAGTGAAACTGCCGAGTGAGCGGAGCTTTGAAGACGCTCCACGCGTAGACCGAGCCGAGAGTCATTTGCAGCAGAAAGCCGGCTACGGCGATTCCCCAACGATTTATTCCAGGCACATTGAACTCCCTTGCAGGACGAACGTTCATTTTGTCTACCAACGAAAAAGCAAGTTTAAACCGATGAAGGCCCATTCGACTCGGAGCGCAGCTTGATCTGGTAGCCCAGATTCCGCATCAAGCGGTTCAGCAAACCAAGACCACGCCGCATATCCCGGCTGAAGAAATTGACGATGAGCGACCGAAAGGATGGAGGTTCGGCAGGCGTCGCGCGTGCGCTGCCAAAAGTATCCGCAACCGCAACGCCGATCCCTTCGACAATCACTGGATCCACTGCGGCAAGCATCTTGCCAAGCAGCAGCAGATTGCGCGTCGCGCGAATCGCTGCACCCGTGTTGGCTGCGTCGGCTGCGGTTTCAATCAGTGTGCCGCGCGCGTCCAGGGCACCTTTGGCAATCGTGAGCAGGCCGCTTGCACGCAGAGCTTCAAGCAGTTCGCAGCTCTCCAGCAGTGCAGCAGCATAATCAACAGGAGCGGATTCAATGCGCGCCATCAGTTCGCGCTTCGGGTCACGCGGCAAAATCTCCAGAGGAATGGGCTGGGCCATGGTTCAATTCTCCTGTTCCTGCGCTGCGGACTCCTGCGCGGCGTGTGCGGGCTTCTCCATGCGATGCGCAGATTGAATCTGAACAAGTGTCGAGGGTGATGCGTCTTCGCCCGGAAGACGATAATCCGCGCGCTTCCATTTGCGTTCCACTTCGACGCCACGCTGCGGAGTGGGATGCCCGAAGCGGGCATTAGTGCGCGGCAGAGGCGCCGGGCCAGTGGGAGCCACAACGCGCATGCGCACTGACGTCTCCTTGTAAGCCGGCGTGTGTGTAGCTGCATCGGTGTGACTGCTGGTCAGGCGATTGACTGCCGACTCCGTCGAATTCATCGGCAGGTACAACTGATTGCCCTCGACGCGGTCCGTCACCAGTGCCGGTGCCTCAACACGACCATAGCGGGATGTCAGCTCCAGCACGGAGCCGGTTTCAATGCCGCGTGAACGGGCCAGCTCAGGCGAAACCTCAACAAACGTGCAGGGCGTACGCTCGCGAATCCCCGCCGTGCGGAAGGTCATGTTGCCCTCGTGGAAATGCTCCAGCAAACGTCCATTGTTCAGGTGCAAATCAAAGTTGTCGTCCGGCTGATCGGTTGGCTCAGAAAACTGCACCGGATAGAATCGCGCCTTGCCATCCGGAAATGCAAAGCGCTCTGTGTAAAGCAGCGGCTGATCCGAACCATCTGCGGCAACCGGCCATTGCAGCGTGCGATAACCTGCAAGGCGCTCGTAATTGACCCCGACCATCAGCGGGGTGAGCGCCGCAATTTCATCGTAAATCTCCGAGGGATGCGCATACTTCCAGTTCGCACCCAGATGATTGGCCACATCCTGAAGAATCCGCCAATCCGGACGACTCTCTCCAAGCGGTTCAAAGACCTGATACAGCCGCTGAATGCGGCGCTCCGTGCTGGTGAAGGTTCCTTCTTTTTCCAGGCTCGGGGATGCCGGCAGGATCACGTCAGCGAAGCGGCACGTATCTGTGAAAAAAATCTCCTGCACCACAAAGAACTCCAGCTTGGCCAGCGCCGCCGCCACGTGGTTCGCGTTGGAGTCAACCAGGCTCATCTCTTCCCCAAACAAATACATGGACTTCAAATTGCCCGTGTGAATCGCATCGATCATCTGATGATTGTCCAGGCCCGGTTTTTCCGGCAGACGGACACCCCATGCGGCCTCAAACTTCTCTCGAACCGCAGGGTCGGTAACGCTTTGATATCCGGGCAGGAAGTTCGGCATCGCACCGTGGTCGCTGGCGCCTTGCACGTTGTTATGGCCGCGCAGCGGATATGCGCCAGCACCGGGGCGCATGTAGTTGCCGGTAGCCAGCAGAAGATTGGAGATCGCCGTCGAAGTGTCCGATCCCATCGAGTGCTGCGTCACGCCCATCGCCCACAACACGCAGACGCCGTCTGCAGTAGCAATGCGCCGCGCAACCTCCTCCAGCGTCGCCACCGGAACGCCGCACCGTTCGCTGGCCATCTCCATTGTGAAGGGCGCGAGACTTGCGCGAAACTCCTCACAACCATTGACCCACTGGTTGAGAAAATTCATCTTCGCCAGCCCCTGATCGAATATCCATCGCGTAACCGCGGAGAGCCACAGAAGATCCGTGCCAGGCTTGGGGCGGAAGAAGACGTCCGCTCGCGAGGCCATCTCATGTTCGCGCAGATCCGCGACAATCAATTGCTGGCCGCGCAGCTTGTGTGCACGTTTGACGCGCGTCGCCAAGACAGGATGACTCTCTGCCGTGTTGCTGCCTACGATGAGCACCAGTCCCGCCTGCTCGATGTCGGAAATCGAACCGGCATCGCCTCCATAGCCGACAGTGCGAAAAAGTCCAACCGTCGCTGGAGCCTGGCAATAGCGCGAGCAGTTATCCATATTGTTCGTACCCACAACGGCGCGCGCCAGCTTCTGCATCAGATAGCTTTCTTCATTCGTGCACTTCGACGAAGAAATGAAAGCAAGCGCATCCGGCCCGTGCGCGCTGCTGATCTCGCGGAAGCGTCGAGCCACCAAAGCGAGCGCTTCCTCCCATCCCGCTTTACGAAAACGGCCATTTTCGCGGATGAGCGGCGTGGTCAGGCGATCCGCACTGTTGACGTACTCCCAGCCAAATTTGCCTTTGATACAGGTGGAAACGCCATTGGCCGCGCCCGCTGCTGGCTCCACCTTAAGGATGTGACGCGAAGACGGCGACTCTTCTGTCCAAATGTCAAAGCTGCATCCCACGCCACAATAGGTGCATACGGTCTTGGTACGCCGGATGCGGTCTTCCCGCATCGCCGCTTCAATCTCGGAAAGTTGCAGAATCGCGCCGTAACCCAACTCCGGCTCAATGCCTTTGACCACATCGATCATCGCATTGAGCGCACGCTGCGGCATCCCCGTCAGATGTCCGGCGTGGCCCAGCATACTGCGCTCCATCAGCGCGTTGCAGGGGCACACCGTCACGCAGTGGCCACAGGAGACACAACTGGATTCGCCGATCGACGCACCACCATCCCACAGCACGCGCGGGCGGTCCATCTCCCAGCCAATGGAAAGCGTCTCGTTCACCTGCAAGTTCTGGCAAGCCTCGACACAGCGGCCACACAGGATGCACTGGTCTGGATCATAGCGATAGAAAGGATTCGTGAGATCGACTTCGTAGGGCTTGGGTGTATACGGAATCGACTGATGCTCCACAGCCAGCATGCGTGTCGTGTTATGCACCGTGCAGTTGCCGTTGTTGTTGTCACAGACCGTGCAGTAAAGCATGTGATTGCCCAGGATGCGGTCGAAGGCTTCGCGGCGCGCGCCATCCGCTCGCGCTGATGCAGTTTCCACGCATATTCCGGGCACAGCCTGCGTGGCGCAGGCGCGCGTAAGCTTGCCGTCCATCTCCACCATGCAGGTGTCGCAGGTCTGAATGGGACCAAGCTGCGGATGATGACACACTTGCGGCAAATCGATGTCGGCGCGCGCAATCACTTCGAGTAGCGGCTCGCCCACGGTAATCGAGACCTTTATACCGTTCAGCAGCAGCGTGTCCCTGGAATTCATTGGGCGCAATCCTCCGTTTGCTGAGTGTACGCCAGACGAGTCGAATCAGACCATACTGCTTCACGAGTCAGATTTTGCACAATAAAAATGACCTGTCAAACGGGTATTCTTCCGCAAAGCTCAAACCTGTTTCAACCGTCGATTACAGGGTGCAGCGCTGAACGGCGGAGTAAACGACAAAACGACGATCCCGCAGAAAACCGATCAGCGTGAGGCCAAGTTCACGTGCCAGTTGCACCGCCAGCGAGGAGGGAGCGGAGATCGAAGCCACAACGGGAATGCCTGCTGCAAGCGCCTTCTGCGCAATCTCAAAACCACAGCGGCCACTCACCAGCAGAATCTGCTCGCGAAGCGGAACAAGACGCTGCTCCAGCGCCCAGCCAACCACCTTGTCCACGGCATTGTGGCGGCCAATGTCTTCACGCAGAACAAGCAGATTGCCCAACGCGTCAAACAATGCAGCGGCATGCAGTCCACCTGTTTGCGCAAAGATCGTTTGAGCCGCATTCAGCTTTGCCGGCAGTTCGCAGATGAGGTCAGCCGCAATCATCACACCATCGGCGGCGGCGCGCAGACCGCGATTGCGCACTGCGTCGATGGTTGCCTTGCCGCAGAGTCCGCAACTGGAACTCGCAAAGAAGTTGCGCTGCAAATGCTCCAGCGCAACGGATCCAGGATCGCGCAGCGTCACGCGCAGACGGTTATTCATGGCTCGCGAGGAAGCTTTTGTATCCACCGGGGCAAGCTCGACCGAAAGCAGATCGTCCGATTGTTCAATCAAGCCTTCTGTCAGCAGAAATCCAGCGGCAAGTTCGCGATCATGGCCCGGCGTACGCATCGTAACCGCCAGAGGTCGATCGCCGCGCTCGCAATCTGCAATACAGATTTCAAGCGGCTCTTCGGCGGCAACCGAATCCTGCCGAGTGGATGTACGGCCATCCTCCCAGATCGTGACGCCCGTCCACTCCAGGCTGCGCTCCAGTGGAACCTTCG
>JAJZDO010000380.1 GCA_021805955.1 Acidobacteriota bacterium | reverse complement strand
TTTAGGTACATTCGGTTCCATCCCCGATCAGGGCTGGCAATATCACGTCGGCGACGTTCCCCACGCGGAGCGGCCCGATACCGACACTAGTGGTTGGCAGACCGTCCAGTTTCCTTTTACTGCGCCACCGGAGGCGGTCTGGTTTCGGCGCCTGATCGAAATCCCGAAATCCGTGAATGGCTACGACATCAGCGGCGCACAAGTCTGGTTGGAACTCCCACGTTCCAGGGGAACGGACATTCTGTATTTCAATGGCAGCCGCGTCGCGCTGGGTGAAAGCCTGGAAAAGCAGTTGCTGTTCGGCAATGCCAAGCCCGGCGACAAAATTCTGGTCGCGGTAAAGATGCTGGACACTCCGGAGCCAAAACGCGTCTTCGGATTCCGGCTCAATGTTGTCTTTGCCAGCAATCGCCCCAATCCGCAAGATCTTCGCGATGAGTTGATTTCCGCCGCGTACCTGCTGCCCACCATCACGCCGGACGCAGCCATACTCGCTGCGCGGGAAAAAACTCTCGATGATGCCGCCACCTCCGTGGATCTCTCGGCCCTCGATAAGGGCGATCAGGCGGCCTTCGACGCTTCTCTGAATAAGGCGCAATCGACGCTGGAACCTCTCCGTCCCGCGCTGCAACAGTATGACATTCATATGACGGGCAACTCCCATATCGACGCTGCCTGGCTATGGCCGTGGACCGAAACCGTCGACGTGGTCCACCGCACATTCGGCACCGCATTGCAGTTGATGGATGAGTATCCCGACTACACCTACACGGCGTCTGCGGCTCAATACTACGAATGGATGCAGGATAAATATCCTGACATGTTCAAACAGATTCAAGAGCGTGTAAAAGAAGGCCGCTGGGAACTGGTCGGCGGCATGTGGGTCGAGCCGGATCTGAACCTGCCCGACGGCGAATCCACCGTGCGCGAGATTCTGCTGGGCAAGCGTTACTTCCAGAAGAACTTCGGCGTGGATGTTCGCATCGGCTGGAACCCAGATACGTTCGGCTATAACTGGCAGTTGCCGCAGATGTATAAGAAGTCCGGCATCGATTATTTTGTCACGCAAAAGATGTCGTGGAACGACACCAACCAACTTCCAATGAAATTATTCTGGTGGCAATCTCCAGACGGCAGCCGCGTGCTCACCTATTTCCCGCACGGCTACAGCAATCCGATTGAACCGGTGAGCATGGCCAGCTATCTGGCCGCGGCTGTCCAGTTAAATCCTGGCCAGACTGAGATGATGCATCTCTACGGCGTTGGCGATCATGGCGGCGGTCCAACCCGCGACATGCTCGACAGCGGCATGCGCTGGATGGAGCCTAACAAAGTCTATCCGCACGCGGAATTTGGGGTGGCCCAGAGTTTCTTCGACAGCATGGACAAACGCGTCGATACGGCGGACGCTCCCATCTGGAACTACGAAACGCTGGCCGCCGGAAAGAAAACCTTGGCCGCTCCGCCTGCAGGGCAAATCAGCCTGCCGGTTTGGAACGATGAGCTCTATCTGGAATTTCATCGTGGCACGTACACCACCCAGGCCAAGCAGAAGTGGAATCTTCGTCACGGCTCGGAGTGGCTCCTGAACGCGGAAAAATATTCCTCGCTGGCTTGGCTCGGTGGCCTCGAGTATCCCAACGATCAGCTCACCGCGGCATGGAAACTGCAGGTCTTCAATGGCTTCCACGATCTCGCCGCCGGTTCCGGCATCGGCGTGATCTATAAAGACGCTCAAAAACAGTTCAATGTAATCCATTGGACCGCCATGGGCGCAACGCACAACGCACTGTCGGACATCGACAGTCACATCGATACAGACGCCCACGCAGGCGTTCCAGTTCTCATCTGGAACCCATTGAGCTGGAATCGCACCGACGTTGTGGAAGCGAATGTGCAGATGCCGCAGGCGGAGCCGAACGGAATCTCTGTGCTCGATGCCCACGGCATGCCGGTACCGATGCAGATTCTTTCTCAGGATTCCAACACCCACAGCTATCGTTTGTTGCTGGAGCCGAAGGATGTTCCCTCCGTCGGCTACACGGTGCTGCATGCCGTTCCCGGCACGCGCAAGGTTGCTAGCGACTTGAAGGTCGATGGCACCACGCTGGAAAACTCTGCGCTGCGTGTAGTCATCGATCCCAAGAATGGCTGCATCACCAGCCTCTACGATAAGCAGTCCCGTTTTGAAAGCCTCGCCAGCGGAAGCTGCGGCAATATCCTGCAGGCATATGTCGATAAGCCCAAGCAATACGACGCGTGGAACATCAACCCCGACTACGTCAACCATGGAACGGACCTGACGATGGCCGACAGCGTCCAGGTGATCGAACGCGGTCCGGTGCGCAGCGAGGTTCGCATCACCCGGCATTGGGATAAATCCACCTTCGTGCAGAACATCATTCTCTATGCGGGCCTGAATCGTGTCGATCTCGTCAACGACGTGGATTGGCATGAAGACCACATCTTCCTCAAGGCCGGCTTTACTCTGGCTGCCAGCGGACCCAAGGCGACGTTCGAGATTCCCTACGGAACCATCGAACGTCCCACAACACGGAACAATTCTGTGGAAGACGCCAAGTTTGAAGTCTCGGCGCAGCGTTGGGCCGATGAAGGCGATGGCCAGCACGGCTTCAGTCTGATCAACGACTCCAAATATGGTTATGACGCGAAAGGCAACGTGCTGCAGCTTTCCCTGCTGCGTTCGCCGAAATCGCCCGATCCGAACGCCGATATGGGTGAGCAGCATATCCGCTACTCCCTCTATCCGCATGCCGGCACCTGGCGGCAGGCGAACACGGTGCTGCACGGCTATGCCTTCAACATCCCTCTCCATGCCATGCAGACAGATGCCCACACCGGCGACCTGCCAGCCACGCATTCCTTCGTCACCGTTAAGCCGGAAAATCTGGTGTTGAGCGCAATGAAGAAGAGCGAGGACGGCGACAGCCTGATCCTGCGTTTCTATGAGTGGGCGGGAACCAAAACAACAGCGGACATCAGCCTTCCCGATGGCGCAACCTCGGCAACCTCTGCCAACCTGCTCGAAAAAGCGGAAGGCGATCCACTGCCCGTCTCCGGCAACCACATCACTGTGCCGGTGGGGCCATACTCCATCAACACCGTGCGTGTCGACTTCGGCAATCGCGGCGCAAGCTTCTGGCAGGCGCAGAAGTAAGGTCAGGCAGGAGCGTGACTCAGCGGGCGGGAGTTGAAAAACTTTCGCCCATGCTGCCAGATATTCTGGAAAACTAGAACAGGGCTAAGGACCAAACTTCTTCCGCTCCGAAGGGAGAAGCCATGAAAAAGATACGAGATCGTCGGTTCAGCGCGATTCTTGCGCTCGGATTTTTCTTTCTCTGCTGGCTACCGGCGAAGGCTGCAAGTACTCCCGGCTTCACGATCACCGCACCGGCCAGCACGATCACGATCAAGAACCCAGGCGGAAATCGGGTCAACTTCACCATCACTCCGCAAAATGGCTTTACCGGGACCGTCAACGTCGGCTGCACCATCACTGAGAATCCCCAAGGGACCATGTACCCACCATTCTGCGGACAAACTGGGCCCGCAATGGCTCCCCCAACTGTTACCGGACCGAATCCAGTAACTTTCTCACTGACAATCGCAACCTACGGCGTGCCTATGCCCGTGTCTCTGCGCTACCGGCGGCCTGCGTTTCCAGCAGGCGGGTATGCGTTTCTGGCGTGCGCCTTGCTCCTCTTCATCCCGGCAAGCGGCAGAACGCGGAGAAACTTGCTGTGTCTTGTCTTTGCAAGTGTGTTGATCGCCCCCATCGGCTGTGGCAGCGGCATTGCAAACAACCGCACGCCTGCGGGGAACTACGTCTTCACCGTGATGGGAACCGATCAGGCTACCGGGAAAATTCAAGCGTCGACAAACGTCACAGTCATTGTTCAATAGTGCAACTGTAAAGTTCGTTCTGGGTCACGCCTGGTCCACCAAGAGCGGGCCTGCGCCATCCGATGCGCGGCTCATATAAATTTCCGCTCGTATTCCCGTGGCTTCCTCATATCCTGCGCGAACATTCTTCACAAATCGATCGGCGTAGTCCGCATCGACCAAGTTGATGGTGCAGCCGCCAAATCCGCCTCCGGTAATGCGCGCGCCAAAACAGCCGCGCTGCTTCGATGCCAGCTCGACCAGGACATCCGTCTCCGTGCAACTGGCGGCATAATTGTCCCGCATGCTCACGTGGGCTTCGTGCATGAGCCGGCCAAACCGGAGAAAATCATGCTGCCGCAACGCATCCGCCGCTTGAAGGACCCTTCGGTTTTCCGTGACCACATGCAGGCACCGGCGAAAGATATTGTCGGGCATCTCGCTTGCGTATGGTCGCAATTCGTCCTCAGTAACATCCCGCAATGTATGGATCATCGGATCATGCTGTTGAAGAATCCGCAGGCCGGCCTGCACCTCGGCGCGCCGCGCGTTGTATTCTCCGCCGCCTGCCAGCGAATGCTTCACCATGGAGTTGCAGATCACCAGCAGCACCTCGCTCGGAAGCGGCAACGGTTCATAGTCGAGCGAACGGCAGTCCAGCAGCAGCGCATGATTTTCAACTCCGCAGCAGGACGCGAAAGGGTCCATGATGCCGCTCTGTGCGCCGACATAGTTGTTTTCAGAAAATTGACAGATTTTGGCGATGTCAGTTTTCGGCAGCGTGATTCCGGCATACGCAAGCACGGCGACCGCAACCGCGACTTCCACTGAGGCCGAGGAACTGAGCCCCGAACCCACCGGCACGGTACCGGAAAGCGTCAAGTCGAAGCCGTCGCAATGAATCCCCCGCTGTCCCAGCGTCCACAGAACACTCGCCGGGTAATCGCTCCAGTGGCCACGCGGGCGGGGAGGCAGATGCCGCAAGTCGAGACTGACTTGCTCGTCGAAATTTACTGAAAAGATATGTGCGGCCGCGTCGCTTCGTGGACTCAGCACGGAAATGGTCCGCAGATCGAGCGCCGCCGGCATGACAAAGCCTTCGCTCGTATCCGTGTGCTCACCAATCAGATTGACGCGCCCAGGCGCTTGATAGGCAGCGCCGTCTGAGCCGAAGCGATCGCGATGAACTTCTAAAGGAGACGGCTGGGACATTGGTTCTAGGATATCAGCCGGGCGAAAACATCAGCCGAAGCGGCCCGTAATATAGTCCTGGGTCTGCTGCATTTCCGGATTCTGGAAAATCTGCTTGGCACGGTTCAGTTCGATCAATTCCCCGTTCAGGAAGAATCCAACATAGTCGGCGACCCGCGCCGCCTGCAGCATATTGTGGGTCACGATCACAATCGTGCAAAGGTCCTTGATCTCAAACAACAGATCTTCGATCTTCGCCGTCGACAGAGGATCAAGCGCCGAGCACGGTTCGTCCAGCAACAACACTTCAGGTTCGACCGCCAGCGCGCGCGCAATGCACAGCCGCTGCTGCTGGCCGCCGGAGATTCCGTTGGCGGACTGATGCAGCTTGTCCTTCACCTCATCCCAGAGCGCCGCCCGACGCAGGCTCTGCTCCACCTTGTCGGCAACTTCATTGCGGCGTATTGCAGGGTCGAGGCGCAGACCGTACGCCACATTGTCAAAAATTGATTTTGGGAAGGGGGAGGGTTTCTGGAAGACCATGCCGACGACGCGGCGCAAGGTCGTCGCGGGAAAACTGAAAAGATCCTTGTCCCCCAGGCGAATGCTGCCCTCGACCCGCGTACCCGGTATGGCTTCATTCATCCGGTTGAAGGTACGCAGCAGGGTGGTCTTGCCGCATCCTGAGGGCCCGATGAACGCCATCACGCGCTTATTGGGAACGATCAGATTGATGCCCTTCAGGGCTTGATGCGCGCCATAAAAGAAGTTGAGGTCTGCGACAGTGAACTGTGGCCAGGGTAGTTTTTCATCCGTCTCCGCATCGACCGCAAAACGAACTTCATGGGCTTTCGAAAGCTGCCTCAGGTCAAATGGCTTCATTGAAGTTGTCATCACTGATTAGCGGTTACCCGTGCGATAATTTTTTTCCGCGCGCCAAAATCAGACGGGAAATTATGCTGACCACCAACAATCCTGAGAGTAGCACGAACCCCGCCGCCCATGCCTGCCGATGCCACGCATCGTAGGGCGAAATCGCGTAGTTGTAGATCACCACCGGCAGCGACGCCGTAGGCTGCATCCAGCCGGGGCTGTCGAACAGGTTGCCGAAGGCAGTAAACAGCAGAGGAGCCGTCTCACCGGCAACCCGCGCAATATCCAGTAGGATTCCAGTAATAATGCCGTAGATGGCTGCGGGAATGACAATCGTGATGATAGTTTCCGATTTGCTGGCGCCCAGCGCCAGACCGCCTTCCCGCAAACTGCGCGGTACCGCCCGAAGAAAGTCCTCTGTGCTGCGTAAGGCAATTGGAATCATCATGATACCAAGAGCGATGCCGCCGGCCAGGGTGGAAAAATGGTGCATCGGCAACACCACCAGCGTGTACACAAAAATCCCCATCACCACGGACGGCACTCCGTTCAGCAAATCCGTGGTGTAGCGAATCGTAAATGCCGACCATCCGCCCGCGAACTCCGACAGATAAATTCCGCCCAACAGACCGATCGGGACACCGATCGCGCTGGCAAGAGCCAGTAATTTCAACGTACCAACGATTGCATTCTTCACGCCGCCGCCCGACTGGCCGACCGGCGCGGGGATTTTTGTAAAGAAGTCAACGTTCAGCGAGCTGGCGCCCTTCCACAACAAATATCCCAGAATGGTCAACAGCACCGATAGAACCAGCAGGGTACACAGGCCTGTCAACGTCAGCATCACAATGTTCGTGATTTTGCGAGAGAACGGCGGATACGACGCGCTCATCCGACCACCTCATGCCCCTTCATGGTCAGCATCAACAGCCGCGCCAGCGCGTTAAAGATCATCGTGACGACGAACAGCACCAAGCCAAGCTCAATCAACGCGTGCAGATAGAGATCGCCGGTCGCTTCGGTAAATTCATTGGCGATCACCGCCGCAATCGTGTACCCGGGGGCCATCAGCGAGGTGGATACTTGCGCCACATTGCCGATCACCATGGTGACGGCCATGGTTTCTCCCAACGCCCGCGCCAGCGAAAGAAAGATCGATCCCATGATGCCTTGCCGCGCATATGGCACCACCGCGCGCCAGGTCACGTCCCACTTCGTCGCGCCCAATGCCATCATGGCTTCGCGTTGCGACACGGGCACGGCGATCAGCACCTCCCGCGAAATGGAAATGATGAATGGCACCACCATAATGGACAGCACGATCGACGCGGAAAAATAGCTGACACCATAAAACGTGCCATTGAAGATGGGAATCCAGCCAAAGTATTTCTGAAAGTACGGCACCACGGTAAACAGCACCGGAATCAAAAGAAAAATTCCAATCAGCCCGTAGATCACGCTGGGTACCGCCGCCAGCAATTCAATCAGGAATGTCAGCGCATTGGACAATTTGCGCGGTGCCAGTTCCGCCAGGAAAATCGCGGAGCCAAGCCCGATGGGGATGGAAATCGCCAGCGCCAGCAACGAGGTCACAACCGTGCCATAGACAAAGGGCCACGCCCCGAACACGCCATTCACCGGGTCCCATGTGCTGTCGACTAAAAAATGCCATCCGAAAGCGTGCCGCGAAAGCCGCGAATAGACCCACAGGTGCTGCACCAGTAGTGCTGTGATGACGAGTATCGACCATCCGCCCGCCAGGGTGATGAGA
This sequence comes from Acidobacteriota bacterium, assembly GCA_021805955.1. The sequence continues at coordinate 1,187 of JAJZDO010000380.1, read as the reverse complement.
TGGACGACCTCATCCCCCTTCCGCAGGCGTTCCCACCATGTCTGTTTCCTATCCAGTCCCCGGGACTGAAATGGGATCTCGGGGACAACAAGCGCAGCCTTGGCCATCTGTTACTCCTGACAGTTCTGCAACCCTAGTATTGCAGCTTCTTCATTTGCAGCAGTTCCTTCTGTACAACAGCCGCAGGCAAAGGAGCATAGGTCAGAGGACCGCAATATTGCTGGCCTGTCGTCAAACCCCAGCGCAGAAATGCTTTCAGCGCCTTGGCTTTCGTCATATCGTTCAGTTTCTCCGGAATCAGCAACCATGTGTAGGTGGAGATGGGGTAGGCGTTTGCGCCAGGCGCATCCGTAATGGAAACGCGAAAGTCCGCCGGCATCGTCTTGGTGGCCCCAGCCGCGGCAGCCGTCACCGAGTTCAAGTCGGCCTTGATGAAATTGCCGGAACTGTTCTTCACATCGCCATAAAGGATATGGTTTTGAACGGCATAAATCAGTTCAATATAACCGATCGAGTTCGGAATGCGCCGAATCAGACCGGCCACGCCTTCGTTTCCTTTTCCACCCAGGCCTACCGGCCAATTCACTGACGTTCCCACGCCAACTTTGCTCTTCCATTCCGGGCTCACCTTGGCCAGATAATCCGCCCAGGTATAGGTCGTACCGGAACCGTCCGAACGGTGGATGACTACAATATTGGCATTCGGCAGCCGGACGCCGGGATTCGGTCCCTGAATCTCGGGATCGTTCCATTTCGTGATTTTTCCCAGATAGATGCCCGCCAACGCGGCTGGCGTAAATTTCAGCGTCGCAGTCACGCCGAGAACATTATAGGAAGGCATCGCCGCGCCCAGCGCCGTTGGGAAATGCAGGATGGCAGTTCCACGTTTTTGCTGTGCTTCGGCCAGTTGCTCGTTCGTCATGGGGCCGTCGGTCGCGCCAAATTCCACCGTGCCTTCAATCAACTGGCGGATACCGCCGCCCGAGCCGATGGACTGGTAATTCACCTCCACGTTGGGATACATCGCGTGATAGTGGCTGGCCCAGCTGGAGTAAAGAGGATAGGCAAATGTCGATCCCGCTCCAGTGAGCGAGATCTGCTGCGCGAAGGCGCTTGCGGTGGTGATAATAGCCAACGCAAGAAGTCGACGAATCATTGAGGGTCCCTCTTATAATATCGGGATCGAC
>JAJZDO010000982.1 GCA_021805955.1 Acidobacteriota bacterium | reverse complement strand
ACGGAGTCTTGCGCTGTGCCGGTAACCGTCGGAAGCAACGCCTGTAGTTGTTGCAATTTTTCTCCGCCCGCTGTTTTGACGTTGGTATTTTGCAGGATTGCGCCCAGATTGTTCCTCAATCCCATCCGGATGGCATCATCCAGCGATAGTGGCAATTCCCCGGGCGCAGCCTTCTGCTGTACCACGCTGCCTCGATAAGAATCGGACATCTGCGCTTTCCCGCCGCTGTTGACGATACCGATCACGACGGCAAGGAGCCCCGTAAATCGCAGACGGCCACCGCGTACTTTATGAAGAGTTTTTTGCATTTCTTTCATTGACTGTTTACGTATGTGGCAGTATTGCCAGGTTGCATGTGCTAGGAAATAGATGACGAAACTGACAGAAGAGTGCAATTCTTTTCGCGACGCTGTTCGTTTCTGTGGCGCTGGCTCCGTTTCTTCCACGCTCTGCGACCATCTGTGTTGTAGAACGTAAGTTCTCTGCTTTAGGATACCGGATTGCAGTTCCTCGACGCGCTTTACATAACCGTCACCACCAGCGAGTACGCTCTGGCATAAGAATTTGAGACACTGGAAAGGACGATTTTGCCCGCCGGGCTGTTGCATCCCCGGAAGAGAGCACGCACGCATGCCACTGAAAAACCGCGAAAGCCCGCTCATTACGAAGCATTATTTCAATCGGGACGAGTCCTGGCTGGATTTCAACCGGCGTGTGCTCGAGGAAGCTCAGGATGATGCCAATCCTTTGCTGGAGAGGGTCAAATTTCTCGCCATAACCGCCAGCAATCTTGACGAGTTCTTTGAGGTTCGCGTTGCCGGCATTCTGCAGCGCATAGAGGACGGCTATAACGAACCGGGCCCTGACCTGATGACGCCACAGCAAACATTGGATTCACTGGCGCAAAAGACGCACGCGTTTGTCTCCGACCAATACAGATGCTGGAACAAGCAGCTATTGCCGGCCCTGGCCAAAGCAGGAATTCGCATGCGGACCTGGAAAGACCTGGACGAAGAACAGCGCAAGTTTGCGATTGCCTTCTATCAAAGTGAAGTCGACCCGCTGCTGACGCCCATCACCATCGACCCTGCCCATCCCTTTCCGCACGTGCTGAACAAGGCGCTCTGTCTCGCGTTATTATTGCATCGCAAACGTAAATCGGCGTCGACACAAGTGCTGGGAGTGGTCACTGTGCCACGATCCCTACCCCGTCTGGTTGCGCTTCCGTCGACTTCGGGATGTTTCGATTACATCTTTTTGCACGAGCTGATCGAATCGCAGGCGGCAGCCATGTATCGCGGATATGAATTTCTGTCTCGCGCAGCGTTTCGCGTCACCCGCAACAGCAATCTCTACCTGCAGGAAGAAGAAGCGCGCAGCCTGCTCGAAAGCGTGCGTTCAGAACTACACAACCGTCGCAAGGGAGATGCGGTCCGGCTGGAGATCGAAAGCGATGCGGCTCCGGAAATTGTGGAGCAGCTACGAGCCAACTTCGAGCTGGATGACTTTCAGGTTTTCTATACGAACGGCCCCGTCAACCTGTCGCGCCTGATGAACCTGCATGCAACGACAGACAAACCGGAGTTGAAGTACCCTCCTTTTGTGCCGCGCAGTTTGCGGCTGCATCGCGAATCCGCCGATCTTTTCGCGGAAATCCGCCGTCACGATATTCTGCTGCATCATCCATACGATTCCTACAACGCCGTTGTCGAATTTATCCGTGCGTCTGCGGAAGATCCCGCAGTGCTGTCCATCAAGCAGACGCTGTATCGCACCAGCGCCAATTCACCGATTTTCCAGGCGTTGCGAGAAGCCGCCCAAACGAAAGAAGTCACCGTCGTGGTGGAGTTGATGGCCCGCTTTGATGAAGCCTCCAACATTCGATGGGCGCACGACCTGGAGGACGCGGGTGTACAGGTCTTTTACGGCACGGTCGGACTGAAAACGCATTGCAAGCTGGCGCTGCTTGTCCGTCGCGATCCGGAAGATGGCATCGTGCGACAGTATGCCCACCTTGGAACCGGCAATTACAATGTCGAAACGGCTTTGTTCTATACCGACTTGAGCCTGCTCACTACAAATCCAACCGTGACCAATGCTGTACACAATGTTTTCAATTACCTGACGGCGCACTCGGAGTCGGACGACTACGCTCCGCTGCTAGTGGCCCCGTTGAACCTCGCCGAAGGTTTCGCGCAACGAATTCATCGGGAGGCCAAATACGCTGCTGAAGGCAAGCCAGCCCACATCGTCGCCAAGATGAATTCGCTGTTGGAACAGAGTGTCATCGACGCCCTATACGCTGCTTCACAGGCCGGAGTCTCCATCGACCTGATCGTTCGTGGAATTTGCGCTTTGCGACCGGGAGTGAAAGGGCTGAGTGAAAATATACGCGTATGCTCCATCGTCGGCCGCTTCCTCGAGCACAGCCGCATTTTTTACTTTTTCAACGGCGGCCAGGAAGAGATCTATGCGGGTAGCGCCGATTGGATGCCGCGCAATCTGTTCGAGCGCTGTGAAGTTGTTTTTCCTGTGCTCGATCCTCAGTTGCGGCAGCGCATACGGGAAGAAATTTTGGGGGCCTATCTGGCTGATACCGCTGAGTCGCGCTTCCTGCTGCCCTCCGGGGAGTATGTACGTTCCAGGAATCGAACCGGGAGAACGGGGCCTCTGTTCCACGCGCAGGAATTCTTGATTCGACTGGCTGAGGACAAAGCTAGCGTCCGGGACATCCCACCCGAGCCAGCCAACATCGCGAAGACAAAAATATCCAGCGCCTCGTTGAACGGCACCAACCCAGCGACACCACAAAAAAAACAGAAAGAGTCTCGACAGCCGAAATCGATAGCCAAAACTTCTGGTATTGCCCAAAAAACCGGAGCCCGCAAGCCCATACGCGTGTCCCCAAAAGAGTTCCTTCTCGATTGACTTTCAACATCTCAATGGAATTGAAATGAATCCGCAGGATTAGAAACGCGAACGCCCCTGATCGCGTCGAATACTCGTAGAGTCATTCACCGCCGCCAGGTACAGGAGACCTGTTGCAGTTCTGTTACTCGTGGACATGCCAGCCAGCCCCATCATCAGCGCGCCTGTGGTTCGAAACTGCGATGCCGATCAGTGTCGCGATGTATTGCCGGTCCGTCGGCTATGGGTGTGGTGGCATCTGCTCAGCCTTGACGCTCCAACGGTGGCAGTTGTTTGGTGTTGGTTCTTCGCCGCCGCTTTCGGCCTCAGTCTTCCTCCCACTGCGCTGATTACGCTGGCGCTGGGAACTTGGTGCGTTTATGTCGCGGATCGACTCCTTGACGGTTGGCGCTCTACCGGCATGACGGAACTGCGTGATCGACATTGGTTTTACTTGCGACATCGCAAGCCATTTTTAGTTGCGTGGATTGCAGCCGCGATTCCATTGGCGTATCTGATTTTGTTTCGGGTGCAGGCAGCAGTGCGGACCGATGACATTGTTCTTTGTTTGATTGGCACAGGGTATTTTCTGTTAATCCACAACCGCCCGGAAAAATACGGGTTCTCTAAAGAGTTATTCGTTGGTTTCCTCTTTTCTATTGCAACTGTGGTGCCGACCTGGACGCGGCTGCAGGAAGGACGGGGATTGTTGCTGTCGGGAGTTCTAGCTTTCGGAGCCGCTTGCTGGCTGAACTGCGTTGCAATTCAGACTTGGGAAGACGCGGAGGCGAGGCGCGAAGGCGTACACGATCGTTTTTTTCAAAATCGCTTGCCTGAAGGCCAGCTTCAAGTGGACCAGTGCGGTCCCCCTCTGCTAACAAATTTTCTGGGCAAGCATTTGACTGCTTTCGCCATCGCAATCGGAGGACTGGCTCTTTTGCTCATCTGCATTCCCACCGCAAGAATGGCCTGGCCTCTCTTTGCCGCCGTTGCGATCAGCTCCTTTATGTTTCTCGCACTGGTTTGCCACAAAATGCGGTTTAGCGCGCTATCGCTGCGCATCCTTGCCGATGGGGCCTTGCTGACCCCGTTGGTGTTTTTTCTTCACCAGCGTTGACCGCGCTACCTTGCAGATAGACAGATGAAACCCGACGCCCCCAATTTCGATTCTCTGGCTCATCTCTATCGCTGGATGGAATACTTAAGCTTCGGATCCATGCTGGAACGCTGCCGTTTTCACTTTCTCTCGCAATGTACCCAAGCGCGCCACGCGCTGACGCTGGGCGATGGAGACGGCCGCTTTACGGCGCGTCTTTTGTCCGCAAACCCTACTGTCCAAGTGGATGCCGTCGATGCGAGCGGGGCGATGCTGGCCGCGCTTCGGCAGCGAGCGTGTAGTTCGCCCGATGCAGAAGCGCGGCTCCGCACGATGCAGGCCGATCTTCGCCGCTTCACGCCTGACGGCAAAGAATACGACCTGGTTGTCTCCCATTTTTTTCTCGATTGCCTGACGAACAACGACGTTTCTTCTCTGGTTGAGCGCCTGATGCCCGCTCTTGCTGAAAACGCGATTTGGGTGGTCTCGGAATTCTCGATCCCTGAAAAAGGCTTGCGGAGAGCAACCGGCCGGATGCTGATTCGTTCTCTGTATTTTGCTTTCGCCATCATGACACGGTTGCGTGTCCGCCGAATCCCCGACTACGCCAAAGTATTCCGCGGTCACGGATTTCATCGGCTGGAATATGCAATGTATCTGGGAGGGATGCTAACTGCGGAACTGTGGGAACGACGCACGGGCTAGAGTTGGTTCCCGTTGATACAATTTTGCTTGTCGCAAAGAGACATGTTTCCTCGGCATCCCTGTGCGACTCTTTCGCAGTTTCAGCATCCAATCGTGTAGAGTCGGCGGATTCTTCACCATTTCTTGATCGTCGCATTGGGAACCAAGACTTTCCTCGCCAGCGAAACGAATGCGTCAAAAATTGAACACTTAGGACGAAATATGAATTTGTATTTATTGCGTCACGGCAGCGCGGGTCAACGGAAAATGAACCCCGTACTCGATCACAAGCGGCCGCTCGATAAAGAAGGCAAACAGCACTGCATCCTGCTCGGTCGAGCACTCAATTCCATAAAGGTCCAATTCGATTCCGTAATTTCCAGCCCATTGAAACGGGCTCTTCAGACGGCCGCGCTAGTGGGGACGGAAACCGGCTACGAAAAGAAGATTCAGTTGTCGCAAGCACTGGCCCCGGATGGGACATGGAATGATTTTCAGCGTCTTCTCGACAGTGTGGCGGAACAGGAAGAGGTCCTTCTGGTGGGCCACAACCCGAATTTGCCCGTATATCTGAATCGCTTGCTATCACCATCCACAACCAGTCCAATCGCTCGCGTGCGCAAAGGCGCCATCGCTGCACTGACCCTGCAGCGCGGTTCGGCCAAGCTGCAATGGCTCCTCGATCCCCGGTTGTTACGGGCGATTCAATCCAAAGACACGAAGAGATCGCGAGCAAAGACCTCGCGAAAATAATCGGCTTCTTTTCGCAAGGCCCACAGTTCCAGGTCCGCGCCTTTACGCCCCGGCATCAGCGTGATGGAAACTCTCTTCGGGGTCGCGCGCGTTCGAAAACGAGGCACCGCACTGGATTGGTTCTGGTGCAACGCAACCGCCATTCGCAGCAGAACGGCCGCCTGTTTCACACTCAAATGTTCCTCCACCGGAATGAAACGCATGACCCGGTCGGCCGGTGTCGGTCGCGATTTTCCAAGATACCTGGCAATTGCAGAGACGATCAGACGCTGCTCCGGAGTGAATCCGTACAGTTCTGAGTTGGCGATGATGTACTGGGTGTGGCGATGATGGCCCTGATAGTTCATGAATTTTCCGACGGAGTGCATCATGGCCGCCGATTGCAGCCACAGCTTGTAGTCCACCGGCAAGTGATGGATGCTTTTCAGATCCTCGAACAACTGGGTAGCGTTGTGAACTACCGGTTCCTGTCGTTTCGGATCGATCCCGTAGTGGCGACATAACTCCAGAACGCTCACCCACCTCTCCTGCTCAAAGTGCTGATGGGCGGAGGTCCGAGTGTCGGCTTCTGCCAGCATTAACGCCAGGATTCCGTCACGCAAGCCCATCGGTGAGTAACGGAAGCCGGGCAAATGAAGGCGTTCAAGCAAATCCGCATACACATGTGCGCCGGCAACGATGATTTCCGATCGCCTTGGCCCAATTCCACGGATCACGCTGCGCTGTGACACGGACATTCGCTTCAGTTTGTCGGCCAGGCTGCGCACCATCGCGGTTGGCGTGCGATCCCATGCGCGGACGCCTGGCTTTCCGTCTGGCTTAAAGGTCGACTTGCTGGCAACTCGTGCTGCAGTTGCCAGCGCCGCCGCAGTCCCGGATGTCGCGAACACCCTGACCCGTTCGCATTCTATCTGTTGTTCCGCGCGATGCAGCTCTCGCCGGATCCATCCCTGCATTCGCGCTATTTCTTCTGGGGTGGGCGGATCATGGCGAAGAAATTCACGCGTGAGCCGAACCGCTCCGAGCGGAAGGCTGACAATCTGCCGAATTGCGCTATGCTCAGAAAATGTGATTTCGCAGCTACCGCCGCCCAGGTCGACCAGCAGACACCGGCCGTGAGCTGCAGGCTCGTTGGAAACAACACCCAAGTGGATGAGTCGGCCTTCTTCCAAGCCGGAAATAATCTCCACTTTCCAGCCGGTAGCGGAATGCACCCATGCCAGAAACGCCTGCTGATTGCGTGCGTCGCGGATAGCACTGGTTGCCACGACTCGCAGCTTGTCGACTGCATGTGCCTGAACGGCACGGTGAAATCTGCGCAAAGCACGGATGGTGGTCGCCATCGACTCCGGCGAAACCACTCCGCTCTCAAAAACACTCTCGCCCAGCCGAGTGATCTCTCGGTCTTCATGCAGCGTTTTCAGGCGGTGGTTGTGGACGGCTGCAATCTTCAGGCGGACCGAATTCGACCCTATATCGACAGCCGCGTATGTCGTCATTTCCTGTACTCGTAGGGTACCCACATTGGCAGGATGACACGAATCAGGGAAAAAGTGGCGAAGATTGGACTGCTATTCTAAGTTTGCTTCTCAATATGCGGATGCAACCTTCCAATCTTTCTCATCAGGCTCTCCCGACCGGGATTGAGGCAAACGATTCGTCTCCCGACTTTCCGCTCTCGCGTCGGGCCGAGTGGATTTTGATTCTTGCCGTCTTTCTGGCTGTTTACTTTGCCGCGCTGTTCACGCCCTCTCTGCTGGACGACGCCGATGCCACGCATGCGCAGGCCGCCCAGCATATGGCACTCACGGGCCATATTGTCACCCTGATGGTGGATGGTATCCGCTACCTGGAAAAACCTCCCCTGCCGTACTGGCTGGTCGCAATCGATTTCAAATTTTTCGGCTTCAATGCCTTTGCAACGCACTTGCCGGAGGCGCTGGCAGTCCTGGGCTGTTCCATCCTGGCGCTATTGTGGGGCCGACGTGCCTACTCTGAGAGGGCCGCTTTCTACGCCGCGCTTGCCTTCCTCACTTCAATCGGGACATTTTTATTCACTCGCTATTTCATTCCTGAATCGATCCTGACCCTGCTGATCGCGTTGGGGTTCTACTTATTCCTCACCGGCCTGGAAGACCGTCAACCCGCGCGTATCTATTGCACCTATGCCCTGCTGGCGCTAGCGATGCTCGCGAAGGGACTGATCGCGCCAGTGTTCTTCATCGGCGGCGTGGTCCCCTATCTTCTGCTAACGGGACAATGGCGGCGCTGGCGAGAATTTCATCTCTTTACAGGAACACTGCTGTTCCTACTGGTGGCTGCACCGTGGCACATTCTGGCCGGGCTTCACAATCCGGACCAGGGCCATCCGGTCGGCAACATTCCGTCGCCGGACAACGTGCATGGATTTTTTTATTTCTACTTCATCAACGAACATGTTTTGCGCTTCCTCGGCAAGCGCTATCCGCACGACTACAACAAACTCCCTGGCTATCTTTTCTGGAGCTTGCACCTGGTCTGGCTGTTTCCATGGAGCCTCTATTGGCCGGCAACGCTGTATGCGGCATGGCATAAAAAACGCAGCGCAGGCCTCCGGTTCAACTGGCGAGCCTGGAAAGAGCTGGATTTTCGCGGCAGCACTTCCTTGTTACTGGCGTTGTACGCAGGATTTATCCTGCTGTTTTTCTCGTTCTCGACCAACCAGGAGTACTACACGTATCCGGCCTACTTCCCTCTGCTTCTGTTGACGGCGGCGGGATTGGCAAGTCTGGAGACGGATGCGATAACATCTTCGACAACTGAGCACGCCGCTGACATGCGTTGGCTGGAAGCCGCGCAGGCTCTGTTTGCGGTGGTCGGCGCAGGCGCGGCAGCAATGCTTGCGTATGGATTGTGGGCCTCGCGGCATCTGCCGTATGTCGCGGATATCGGTACGTTGCTGGCGCATCGAGACGTAGGCGGCTACTCGCTCTCAATGTCGCATTTCATGGATCTCACGGGCCCCTCCTTCGCCGCCCTGCGACTGCCGGCGTTGCTGGCCGCGGCGACTCTGTTGGCAGGCCCCACGCTGGCGTGGCGCATGCGCGTCCGCAAACAACATTTGAGCGCAACCTTCACCACAGCCATGACGGCTGCCATGTTTCTGGTCGCGGCCCACCTTGCCTTCGTTCGCTTTCAGCCGATGCTTTCTTCACGGGCCATGGCGAACACCATCAATCAAATTGCCGGCCCAGAGGACACTCTGATGCTCTACGGCGATCAATCCTACGGATCGTCGATCATTTTCTATACGCAGCGCCGCGCCTACGTAGTGGACGGCTGCGAAACCACTCTCCTCTGGGGATCGGATTATCCCGATGCGCCGCATGTTTGCCTGGACGACGCACAGTTGCTTGCAATGTGGGGCAAAGGACCGCGCAAGTTCCTCTTTGTCCCACCCGACTATCGTCACCACGTCGAAGCCCTCTTGGAGCATCGCACTTACCTGTTACA
>JAJZDO010000019.1 GCA_021805955.1 Acidobacteriota bacterium | reverse complement strand
CTTTTTGCGTCAACGAACTTGGACAGCACGAATGCCAACCTCAACCGGAAATCAATAGCCAAGGCATGAAAACACCGCACATTTCGCTATCCCAAAAGCCCTCTTCCGGCTAATTTGGACAGCAGTGATCGTCTCCTACTTTCGACATGTCATCAGCGGTTCACTTGCGTTCGTCTTCCTGATCCACACCTGGCAAGATCAAAGCCTTGCCTTTTCCGTCAACGCTCACCACAATGGCTCTTGACCAATGCAGCTTGGGGCGGTTTGAAACCTGCTCCTGCAAGCCGGTCCCGAGGGGCCTGCCCTCATCTTCAATGAAGCATGGCTTCCGCCTGAACTACAGCGGTCGCCTTCGTAGCACACAGAACGCCATAGCTTTTCCCAGAATGTCGCGCTCCATCCTGACCCGCACCAGGTCCGCCCGCAACTGGCGGATCTCGATCTGCTCGGCGGTCAGCTTCGATCCGCGACCGTCGGCCACCAGCTTGCCGGACTTGTGCGCCTTGATCCAGTTCGACAACGTCTGCTCAACCACGCCCAGTGACCGCGCCACTTCCGCAACACGCTGCCCCGACTCGACCAGCCGTACCGCCTCCTGCTTGAACTCGTATGTGTATGCCTTCCTCGGTAGTCGCTCCATCTTCGCTCCTTCGCTATCTTCTCAGAGCGCTATATGAGGAACGTTTTCCAGGGGCAAGGTCAGTTGCGGCTTGTGGACGAGCGCCACGGCGATGCTGGGACGACTGACATTTCGCGCGAAAAATAGGTGGGGATTGGTCGGTGGGTTTTTGCAGCCTGTTTGGCGGGTGTGTTGCTGGCCGGGCTTGCTGTGCGGGCGGGATTGCCGGGGGTGGATAACGTAGGGATAACTATGCCGGATCCGGAGATTCGGTCAACGGATGCTCTTTTGTCGAGTGAGGATTAATCCCCAGTGGCCACGGCCAGACGCCGTTCGCGCCATCGCGCCGTCAGCCAATAGAGCAGCGGTCCTGCCAGCGCCACCGTCAGCGCAAATCCCAGCGCGGAAAATCCGCCCAGTTGCTCTCCGCGTACCGCGTACAGCGCATAGCCGATCAGCGCCGACGGTCCCACGCCCAGCGCCACGGCCATGGCCAGGTTGCCCGCACGAAACGGTCGCGTCAGCTCGGGCTCACGCACCCGCAGCCCCACCAGTGCTACAAACTCCAGCACCAGGCTCGCTCCATACAAGATCAGGTCGATCGAGATCAGCCGTTCAAACTTCAGATTCAGCGCCAGCGCCCACGCCAGTCCGCATAGCGCCACGGAAACTACGGGGACACCGCGGTTATTCTTCTTCGTCAGCACTTGCGGCAGCATTCCGTCCTCGGCCATCGCCAGTGGCAGTCGTGTATAGCTCATCATCAGCGCGTTGAACATCCCAAATCCGTTGATCGCACCGCCTGCTACTACCGCGATTCCCAGCCAGCGTCCGCCCATCGCCGCAGCCGCGGTCGCCCAGGAACCCGTCGTAAAATGTGCCACCGAGATACCCATCAGTGCCACGGCCGCCAGCGGCAGAATGTACGTCACCGCGACCAGCATGGCTGCTGTCGTCATCGCCAGCGGATAATTCCTCTGCGGATTTTCCACCTCCTGCGCCACCGTCGAGGCGTTGTCCCAGCCCATGTAATTCCACATCGCCACCAACACCGCCGTGCTCAGCGAAGCCTCGCTGCCGGCCGTGCTCCACTGCACAGCCACGTGCGTCGTCCATCCGTGCCAGAACCCGATCCCGATCAGCACCACAAATGGCGCCAGCAGCAGCACAAACAACCCCACCGTCCCTTCGCCCACGGCTGGCGCGCCGCGCAGATTCCACGCGCCGCAAACCACCACAACCAGCAGCGACCACAGATACCCTCGCCCGCCCGCCGTCAGGGCCGGATCGAAGCGTCCCAGATACTCCACAAAGATCGTCGGATAGATCGCCATGTCGAAGATGCTCGCCGCCAGCGACAGCCATCCCTCCTGGTAACCCCAGAACGGCCCCAGAGCACGCCGCACCCAGACATAAAATCCGCCCTCGGCCGGAATCGCGCTTGCCAGTTCCCCAATCATCAGCGTTGTTGGCAGACTCCAGACAAACGGTAGCAACAGCAGGATAACGATCGCTTTCGCAAACCCTGCCCCGCCCAGAATGTCTTCAATTCCATATGGCCCGCCCGACACCATGAAGTACGTCGCTGCGATCAGCGGAATCATCCGCAGCTTCCGCTGAGCCGGTTGCCGGAAAACGCGCATAACAGTTACTGTAACAATCTTCACCACGTATGCCGGGACGAAACACCTAATTCACGGCCCAGTTTATTTGCACAATAAATCCGCCGATAGGCTGAGAAAAATAACCATCCCTGGGGGCATGACGGGCGGTGTTGCAAAACTGTAGGGTTGAGCTTTCGAATCCTGTTGCACTTTTTGAGGTCAGAACTTATGACGCGATGCTATGTAGTGTTTTTGTGCCTGTTGCTTGCTGTGACGGCATATGCTCAAGTGAATTTTGCCAACCTGCACGGAGTCGTGCTCGATCCGCAGCATAAGCCCATCTCCAACGCAACCGTCGTCCTTACCGCAACGGAAACCGGAGCGACCCGATATATCGTTACGAATTCGGACGGGCTGTATGAAGCACCGACGGTTGCGTCCGGCACGTACACGATCTCAGTCGCCGTTCCCGGCTTTGCCCCACTCAGTCAGACGCTGACGCTGGAAGTAGGCCAGAACCTGGATCTCGATTTTCATCTTCAGGTCGCCTCGGTCGCACAATCCGTCTCCGTCCAGGGGGGGGCGGTAGCTATGGATTCGACGACGACCGGTGTTGGCGAGGTTGTCGAGCCGAAGAGCATCCAGGACTTGCCGATGGATGGCCGCATGATTCTAAACCTGGTAACTACCGTGCCGGGCGCTCACATGGGCGCGGGCGCTCAAACTGGTGTTAGCAACGCACGCTACTGGCGTCCCGAACAGGATTCCGCTTTCAGCATCGGTGGGAATCGTCCAAACGCCAATTACTATCTTCTGGATGGGGCTGTTAATACGGACCCGACCTTCTGGACACAGAACATCAGTCTTTCCTTGGACGCGATCCAGGAGTTTCGAGTTGACGTCTCCAGCTACACAGCGAGCGAGTCCGGAGGGGGCGGTGGTCAGATTAACATCGTAACCCGCTCCGGGACCAAGCAGTTTCATGGCACGCTTTACGACTATGTGCGAAATGGGGTTCTCGACGCCAATACATTTGAGCAAATGGGCAACAACAATTTTCTTGTGCAGAACCAGTTTGGCGGCTCGCTCGGCGGTCCGATAGTCCGGGGCAAGCAGACTTTTTTCTTCATCAACTACGAAGGGTACGATCACGTCCAGGCAGATACACAGATCGAAACGGTGCCGACACTGGCGGAAATTAATGGAGATTTCAGCCAGAGCGGGGTGAATATCTATGACCCGTCCACCGCCACCTCCAGTGGTGGTTCAGTGGTGCGCAGCCAGTTTCCGGGCAATAAAATCCCGGCTGACAGGCTGAACTCGGTGGCTGTGCAATTCATGACACAATACCTTCCAAGGCCCAACATGGGCATGCTTGGAGTGGACTCGAACAACTATATGGACGTTCGGAACGAGACGCAGTTATGGAACCAGGGAACCCTCCGAGTGGACCACAATTTTCCCAGGGGGGACCTTATTTTTGCGCGGTATTCCGGGTCGAGCGAGACTGGCTTTTCTCCGATCAATCTGCCGGGCTTCGGGGTCTACAATAACAATCTGTCACAGCAGGCCGTCGGTTCCTGGACCCACAACATTACGCCCGCCATACTCGATACCGCCACCATCGCGGCCTCGCGTCTGTCCATGTTCGCCCAATCGCAGAACAACAATGTCAACAATATCATCGGTCAACTTGGCATACAGGGGGTGGGTTTTGGCGGTCCGGGCGCGTGGGGAGCTCCGTGGTTTACCGTACAGGGCTACTCCGGCTTTGGCGACTCGTTTGCCAATACTCCAGGACACGAGTGGGACACTACCTACGAGGGTCGGGATACTCTGTTTTGGCAGCGCGGCCGCCACGATTTCCAGTTTGGCGCCAGTTACCGCCGCTACTTGTGGCCAATGTGGGGTTTTTTTCAGAACCGTGGCTTCTATCAGTTCACCAATGGATACACATCGCGCACCGCATCGAACGACGGGACTGGCTCCGCGATGGCCAGCTTTCTACTGGGCTTGCCTGTCGTCAGGCAGCGGCAGGCTGGCATCCCCGCCATGGATCTTCGGGGTTGGTTTGCCGACAGCTATGTACAGGACCAGTGGCGCATCGCGACGAATACCACCATCAACTACGGCTTGCGCTATGAATACACCAGTCCGCTGTGGGATGCGCACTATACTAACAGCAATCTCGACATCTCTTCAGGTACTCCTGTTGCCTTTATTGGTGGACAGGGGAAATATCCAAACAGCCTGACGTTTTCAAACAAGTTGGACTTCGCTCCCCGTTTTGGCATCGCGCAGAGCATTCCCCGTTTGGGGATGATTGTGCGAGGCGCGTACGGTATTTTCGATACGCCGGTCGATTACACCACATGGTGCGACGTGCGTCATAACGTGCCGTTGGTATTTCCAGAAACGAACCAGGGCGACAACTATACCCCAAATCCTGCCATCGCTGGCTTCAACTTCGCTCCAGCCGTGCTGGGAAAGACAGTTGTCAGCTATGCCTCTTTCAGCCTCCATCCATCGCCGCAATATGTCGAGCAATGGAACGTAGCCATCGAGAAGTCGCTAGGCGGCGCGGCGAGTATGGAAATCGGATACCTCGGGGCCAACGGCTTACATCTGATGCGCGCGATCCTGATCAACAATGCTTTGCCTGGGCCTGGGCTTGTGGAGCCGCGCCGCCCTTTCCAGCACATCAGCTTCACCAATGGAACGACCATTCCCTCCAATATTGAAGGCACTCCCATCAACATTACCAGTCTGACCTTCCCGGTGAGTGCCATCTACAGGCTGGAAAACACGGCCAAGAGTTGGTATAACGCAGGTTACATCAACCTTCGCCGCAGCTACAACGATGGCTTCAGCATACTGGCCAACTATACGTTCTCAAAAAGCCTGGATACAGCTCCGGACTTCCGTTCCCCCAACCACGAGGCTGTCATACCCCAAAACGATAACAATCTAGCTGCCGAAAAGGGGCCAGCAGGCGAGGACATGCGGCAGCATTTCGCTTTAAGCGCTGTCTATACTAGCCCTGCGTATATGCGGTCTAATTGGATGCGCGTCGTGACAGAGGACTGGATGTTTTCTACCATCTGGAAGATGATGTCAGGGAATCCATTCACGGTCTCTGTTTTTGGCGATACGGCCAACGCTGGCACGATTCTTGGTCAGAATCCAATCCGCGCCAATGCGACTGGAAAGCCAATTTTTGGAGCCGGAACACGAAACGCGGCTCACTGGATCAACTCCGCGGCCTTTGCATCGCCAGCCCCGTACACATTTGGGGATGTAGGACGCAACTCTGTCTACGGGCCGGGCATGCAGACGATGGATATCTCCGCCCAGAGAACGATTCCACTCCATCAGCAGATGGCATTACTGGTGCGGGGTGATTTCTTCAACTCATTCAACCACACTAACCTTGGCTCACCCGACCGCTATGTCAATACACCGCAATTTGGCTCTATCACGATGGCGATGACGCCGGGCCGGGAAATCCAGTTGAGTGGACGCATCCAGTTCTAGTCTAATTGGACAGCCCTAGGCGCGCACGGCCTGCTCATACCCATTCACTGGGGCCTCTTCGATCTTGCTCTTCATCCTTGGCTCCAACCCATTGAATCCATCTGGTCCGTAGAAGGTTTGAAGCTCTGGTCGCCCACCCCTGGCCTTCCCTCCGATCTTTTCCCTGGTCGCGAACTCCGCTCCAGTTGGTGGCGCTAAAGATGCACGTCGGGCAAGACAGGCAGGCGCGTTCCAGTCGCCCGCTCAGGCCGCCAAGCTCCCTTCGGCATTCATGCTAATCTGTTGATAACCCCGCGGAGAGATGGCCGAGAGGCTGAAGGCGGCGGTTTGCTAAACCGTTATAGGGTCAAAAGCTCTATCGAGGGTTCGAATCCCTCTCTCTCCGCCAGCACACCTTCCTGGAATGTCCAAGAACGTCTACCAACGTCTATGGGATCATATATTTACATTTGGATTGCTGAATTTTTTTGTCCACATTTGTCCCTTGACGTCCACTGGAATCCACGTGCCGTTGGCGGTATTTTTGACGGTATGAGGGGATGGAATTGACGGTATAATCCGGCAGTAGCGTTGATTGGGGGCACGATGGCGCTGACGGATATTCAAATCAAGCGATCCAAACCCGGTGACCAGAACTACAAAATCGCCGACGGTCGCGGATTATATATGTTGATCACAACAGGTGGCGGAAAGCTTTGGCGCTGGGACTACCGCTTCGAAGGCAAACGCAAGACGATGGCGCTCGGTAAGTACCCGGATGTCTCCCTTGCAGATGCGCGAGCGAAGCACTCCGAAGCCCGCAAGCTGTTGAACTCTGGCGTGGATCCGATGGCCATGCGACTGGCCGATAAGGCGGTGGAGCAGGCCAGCGCAGAGAACTCCTTTCAGAGCGTTGCCCGCCGTTGGCTGGAGCACTGGCAGGACGGAAAGACCTCGCGCCATGTGGACTCCGTGAGGCGCCGGATGCAGGCCGACATTCTGCCCTGCCTGGGCGCGCGACCTATTCATCAGATTGCAGCGCCGGAACTGGTCGTCATGACCAAAGTGATTGAGCAACGCGGCGCGCGCGACATTGCCAAGCGCGCTCTTGAGACTACTGGACAAGTCTTCCGTTTCGCGATTGCCCACGGATACGCGACGCACAATCCAGCCAGCGAGATTCATCCCAGCGACATTCTGAAGTCGGCGCGCAAGGTGAATTACGCGCGCATCCATGCACGCGAATTGCCGGACCTGCTGCGAGCGATCGAGGTTTATCAGGGAACGCATGTCACGCGGTTGGCGTTGAAGCTGATGGCACTGACGTTTGTGCGCACCAGCGAGTTGATTGGCGCGCGTTGGACGGAGTTTGACGTAGAGACCACGCGCTGGGATATTCCTACCGAGCGCATGAAGATGCGGATGCCACACATCGTCCCTCTCGCGCGACAGACTCTGGATGTGCTGAGCGATCTGCATATGCTGACTGGCAACAGGGAATGGCTGTTTCCCGGCGACCGCGACGCGAAGAAGCCGATGAGCAATAACACGATTCTGAAGGCGCTGGAGCGGATGGGATACAAAGGCCGCATGACCGGCCACGGCTTCCGCGGTATGGCATCCACCATCTTGCATGAGCAGGGCTGGCCGCACGAGCATATCGAACTGCAGCTTGCTCACGCACCACGCAATGCGGTGAGCGCGGCCTATAATCACGCGCTGTACCTGGAACCGCGCGCGAGGATGATGCAGCACTGGGCGGATTTTCTGGAGCAGGCTCAGCGTGGCCGAAAGCCGATCTCGTTCAGGTCCGGCACAGATTGATGAGGGGAAAATTTTAAAAGTTCTCTTCAGAGTGCCTGTGGCGAAACCACAAAAGGTGGTGCATCAAAACCGACCCGACCAGTGGCAGTCGCTCGGCTGTGCAACACAAGGGCCACAGACAGCGCAAGATGACCGCAGCAAGCCAGCGAGCACTTGATCGGAGGCACCTGCGTCGTACTCCGCTGTGAGTCTGAGCGGATAGTCGCTAAAGTTTGATGGCCTCTCATCGCTGTAAGAGCCGCATTTTCGATGGACGAACCGTCGGAAGTATTCGCAGTTGATCACAAGAATGCACCCATTCGTACCAGAAGGAATCTGAAAAGCCGCTCTTCTCTCAAATCAATTGACTCCTCTCGTTCTGACTGGTTGTGGTTTTTCGAGTCTGGCGTACGGGGTCGGCTTAATCTGAGCAGCTTGTCGTGCAAGCCGATCGAATCGCTCCCATTTTGACAGATCTCCACGGGGGTTGAAGTGGAAGGTGAATTCATTCAGGTAATCATTCAAATACTTCGTGGACACCCCGCCCGGATATAGTCGTAACATCCAGCTGTTCAGCTCTTTGATGATCGCCTGCACGTGTTGCAGTTTTTCCTGGCGAGGATTTCGTTCGTCATATGTCTGACACTGGTGCGTGTAGCCACGCAGCTTCTGATACAAATGACTGCCGTCGGTTCGCACCGTGCTCCCGGGTGCAACGGCCGCTGCGATAAAGACATGCAAGGAGGTACGTGTCAGATCCGGGACCGTCTGCACCCAGACACGGCCTGCTTCAGCCCTATCCGCTTCGGCAGCAATGGCAATAACCACGTTTTCAGCGATCCACTGCCCCTTCACAGGTGTCTGTTCCCTTTTGCGGTGTATGACGTCGACTTCCACAACACCCGACAATCGGTCCAGCTCTGTGGGAACCATCGCCTGGCGGAGCTTGTGAAGTAGGATCCACGCTGTTCTATTGCTATTCAATTTCAGTCGTCGCTGAAGAGTTAAGGCGCTCATTCCCTCCTTCCCAACTGTGATTTCCCAAATGGCGCGGAACCAAGTCTCTAAGGCGAGATGGCTGTCCTGAAAGATGGTTCCTGCCGTAACCGATGTCTCATATCGGCAATGTGCGCACAACCAACGGTGACGGCGGACGCGTCTTGCCTTGACAGCCTGGCATCGCGGACATACCCATCCGTTTGGCCAACGCAGCTTAGCAAGGTAGTCGATGTAGCTCTCGTTTCTGGGAAAGTGACTCCTGAACTCAAACGACGTATTGAGATGATTCTCCGCCATGCTTCAGACTCTACAACTTTGCGTGGCGTCAACTGCATAACGAATCTCGATTATGCTATTCGTTGTCGCGGTACCCCTCATGCAAGCTATGCTCAGGCACTCTCCGACTCGCGTTCAAATCGGCGCGCCGAGCCGGACAAGCCATCACTCACCTGGAGGGAAAACTAGATGCTATTGAACCGACAAGAGGACAGCATCCTGCGACTGCGCGATGTCATAGACAT
>JAJZDO010000177.1 GCA_021805955.1 Acidobacteriota bacterium | reverse complement strand
ACGCTCCATCGCCTTTAATCTGTTGCAGGGCGTGCAGCGCACCGGCGCGAAGGCGAAGGCGCAAATCGGCAGAAGTATAGAGACGCTCGATGGCCTGGGCCAGACCTTCGGGATCTTGCGCTGGGACGACAATCAAGTCCCGATCCGGCGTGAACAATTCCGCGGCCCCGCAATGGGTTGTAGTAATCGCAGGCAGCCCCTGCGCCATGGCCTCCAGCAGGGCCATGCCAAATCCATCGTCAATGGTAGGGAAGACAAACGCGTCGCAGCGACGGTAGAAGTCGCTCATATTCTCCACATACTTGACCACTTCGACATTCGGCAGCTTGCGCAGCAAATCCCGCAACGCCGGAAACCTGTCGAGCCGGGCATCCGTGCGAAGCAGCAATTTCGCGTTGGGCAGTTGCAGTTGCTCCCATGCCCGCAGCAGATAGAAAAAGCCTTTGCGCAAGGGTTGTCCGCCGACGGTGCCGAATGTGAAGGCTCGGTCTCTTTCGGGGTATTTCTTTGCTGAGGGGACAGGAACTATGTTGGAGGAAATGATGACCTGTTCCAACGGCACTCGTCCAAAGAGTGGCGCGATGGATATTTTCGATTGCAACTCTGACGGAAAGGACGCTCGAGAGTAGCTGGACGGGACCAGGAGGATGTCGGCCTCGTCATATTCAGCTAGCTGGCGAGCACGGAACCATGGTGGCTCGGCTCGATAGCGCACGCCGAGACGATCGCACTCTGTCCGCAACATGGTCTGCTGAACATCGACATGCGGGCAGGCGCGGTCAAGGACAAAACTGGCGCCACGGCGACGTGCAGCGCGCGCAGACGCTAACGATCCCGACGCCCAGCCCCAGAAGAGATCGAACCGGTCGTTTCTAGACTCCATCTGCATCGCCACAAGATGGTCATAGATAGCTGTATCGGCGCGTTGCCAGGGGCGCGGAAGCTGCACGCCGGTCAGGAAATGAAGGGATGGCACGAACTGAGGGGCCCATCGCAGAGCAACGCCGGGCGCAAGATCTCGAAAGCGAGAGCGGTACGCGGCGGTGAAGATGGTGACGTTCATTCCGCGCTGAGACAGCAGATTCGCGGGCAGGACGACGTGGGCGGGACGGCCCGTAGAGAATGCAATTCTCATAGAACGTTGGATGTAGCTTAGAGCATTTCTCCGAATCCCGTGGGGAGGGGTCGCTTTTTCGGAGGCGGCCGTTTTTCCGCGAGCGCCGGAACAGCAAAATTGCGGTGTTCCAGATAAAATGCAAAACGAGGTTTGAATTTGTCTTTGGGCGATCCCGAGAATATGGAACAGGTAAAACCCGAAGGCGCGAAGCCTGCGGCGACCCCTTTCGCGGTTTCTACCTGGGTCCGCGATTTGCTGTTTGCCGTTGCGATTTCTTTTCTCATCATCACCTTCCTGTACCAGCCAGTGCGGGTGGAAGGCACCAGCATGATGCCGGAATTGCAGGACCAGGAACGGCTATTCATCAACAAGTTCGAGTATCGTTTTGAACCGATCCATCGTGGCGATGTAGTCGTATTTCACTATCCGCTGGATCCCTCCAAGAGCTACATCAAGCGCGTGATCGCAGTGCCAGGAGACAAACTGTACATTGAAGAAGGTCAGGTGTACGTCAATGGAAAGGCGCTGAAGGAGCTGTATGTTCCGATGCGCTTTCGAGACGAACGCTCCTATCCGAATACGGTTCTGTCGGCAAACGAATATTTTGTGATGGGGGACCATCGCCTGATTTCGAGCGACAGCCGCGACTTCGGCCCGGTGAATCGCGGGTTGATTTATGGCAAGGCATCCTTTGTGTATTGGCCTGCGGACGACATGGGCGTGGTGCGGTAGGGAACGGGCCTGAAGGCAATCCGGAATGGACGCCCGATCTTCCACAGGGTGACGCGCAAGATTCTGTTAAACTTAATAAAATCCACTCCGCGGAGACAGGATGCAGGCCATACTTGCGCTCGAAGATGGGCGTATCTTTCAGGGCCGCGGCTACGGGGCCAAGGCAGAGTGCTACGGCGAAGTTGTTTTCAATACTTCGCTATCCGGCTATCAGGAAATCTTCACCGACCCTTCCTATGCAGGACAGATTGTTGTCCTGACCAATCCGCAAATCGGAAATTACGGCACGAATAATGCGGATGATGAAGCGAACCGGCCCTATATCGAGGGCCTGGTCACCCGTGAATTTTCGCCGGTCAGTTCCAACTGGCGCTCGCAGTTGGTGGCGGATGAATACCTGGAACGGTTCAACATTCCTGTCATCTCCGAGATCGATACGCGCGCGCTGGTGCGGCATCTGCGCACGTATGGCGTGATGCGCGGCGTCATCTCGTCGCTGGAAACCAATCCAGAGATGCTGATCGCGAAGGCGCGCGCCATTCGCAAGATGGACGGGACCGACCTGGCCAGCGTGGTCACGACCAAGGTTCGCTATGAGTGGGACAGGACAGACCCGCAGAATGCGAATGAAGATCCATTGGCGATAGGCCCGACTGCACCCATGCCCGAGGCGAATCTCCACGTGGTTGCGTATGACTATGGAATCAAGCGCAACATCCTGCGCATGCTGACGCAGCATGGCTGCCGCGTCACAGTGGTGCCAGCGACGACCTCTGCCGAAGACGTGCTGGCGCTGAATCCGAACGGAGTGTTCCTGTCGAACGGGCCGGGCGATCCGGAGCCGGTGAAATATGCGCAGGAAAATATTCGCAGGCTGATGGGGAAGACTCCCGTGTTTGGAATTTGCCTGGGACATCAGTTGATTGGCTTGGCGCTGGGCGGAAAAACCTACAAGTTGAAATTTGGACACCACGGGGGCAACCATCCAGTGCAGCATACCGGTTCCGGCAAGGTCGAGATTACCGCCCACAATCACAACTACGCCGTCGATCCCGACTCGCTGAAGCAGAGCGAAGTAGACCTGACGCACATCGACCTGAACGACAATACGCTGGAAGGATTGCGCCATCGCAGCCTGCCGCTGTTCAGCGTGCAGTACCATCCCGAGGCCAGCCCCGGGCCGCACGATTCGCATTATCTCTTCCAGGATTTCCGCAAGTTGATGGAGGAGTGGAAGAAGTGAGCGTTCCTCATGATATTGCATCGTCGCTTGATCGTCGAGAATGTAAAGTTCATTGGGAACAACTATGCAGCAATGAAGAAATATGGGAATGGTTTGAAAATAGAAAGATGCCCAAAAGCCTGCATGGGAAATTGACAAGGCCAGGTGTTTATAGGTTTCTATTTCTGCTGGATAACAAGTCTGAATCTAAATCTCGGTGCTATATAGGCCAAACTAAGAGTTTGGGTGGCCGTATTCGCGACCATTTAACTATGAAAGAAATAAAAATACCAGAGAAAGTTGAAATTGCTGAGACAACACTCTCTACTGATAAGCACGCCAAAAAATTAAGCCATCGCGAGAGGGCATATTGCGAACTTTACGAAAAAAACAAGGTGTTTGGTGCTTTGAAAAACGTTCAGGCATCAATTAAAAACAGCGTGAGATTAGAAGAGTTGATGATAAAAGGTGGTTATTTGCTCGGTGTTCCTGTAAACCAAGATTCGCTTCAGTTTCCCTATGCGCGAAAGATGCTTGAGAATCTTGAGCTACTTCGGGCACAATTAGAGCTTGTTCGCATTCGTGGCACAGCAGTTCGCCGTTTCAGCGTATTGAATAGCCCGCTTCCTTCCAGATATACCGGTATCTTAGACAATTCTGTTAAACTTGTTTAACGGGAGATGCAACCATGCTGGGAGTGCGTTTAGAACCGGAAATGGAAAAACGGCTGGAGCGTCTGGCGAAGAAAACCGGACGCACGAAAAGTTACTACGCGAAGGAAGCGATTCGGCAATATATTGAGGACCGCGAGGACTCATTGCTGGCGGACGAGATTCTTAGCAGGAATGAACCAACCTTCACGCTCGAAGAAGTGAGACGGGAACTTGGGCTGGACAGTTAGCTTTACGGCGACCGCCAAGAGGCAGTTGGCGAAGCTGGATCGTCCAACAGCCGATTTGATTACGCGGTTTTTGAGGGACAAGATCGCGAATGCAGCGGATGCGCGTCAATTCGGGCATGCTTTGGCGGGCGACTTGAAGGGACGCTGGCGTTACCGGGTAGGCGACTATCGGGTGTTATGCGAATTGCACGATCACGAGCTACTTGTTTTAGTTGTCGCGGTTGGTCATCGTCGAGAGATTTACAGATAGAAACGGATGGTAGATGCCACGCAGAAATGACATTACGAAGATCCTGGTCATTGGCTCCGGGCCCATTGTGATTGGCCAGTCGGCGGAGTTCGACTACTCCGGCACGCAGGCCTGCAAGGCGCTTCGCGCGGATGGCTATGAAGTTGTGCTGGTGAATTCCAACCCAGCCACAATCATGACCGATCCAGACACGGCGGACCGGACCTACATTGAGCCGTTGACGCTGGAGTATGTGGAAGAAATCCTCCGCATTGAAACGGAGATGTTGACGAATGCCAACCGCACCGGCGTGTTTGCTCTGCTGCCTACGGTGGGCGGTCAGACCGCGCTGAATCTTGCCGTGGAGTTGGCGGATTCCGGCGTGCTGGATAAATACAAAGTGGAGTTGATCGGCGCGAAACTGGAAGCCATCAAGAAGGCGGAGGACCGGCTACTGTTCAAGGACGCGATGCGTCGCATCGGTTTGGACGTTCCGCGGTCGGCGCTGGTGAACAATCTTCGCGATGGATTGGAGTTTGCCGGAAAGATCGGATTCCCCGTCATTATTCGGCCCTCGTTTACGCTGGGCGGCTCCGGCGGCGGCCTTGCCTACAATCGCGAAGAACTGATGGAGATTCTTTCTCGGGGACTCGATCTTTCGCCAGTGCATGAGTGTTTAATCGAAGAGTCTGTGCTGGGTTGGAAAGAGTACGAGCTGGAGGTGATGCGCGATCTGGCCGACAACGTCATCATCATCTGCTCGATTGAAAATGTTGACCCCATGGGCGTGCATACCGGCGACTCGATCACGGTGGCGCCGGCGCAGACGCTGACAGACCGCGAATATCAGGCAATGCGCGATGCTGCGATCAAAGTCATCCGTGAGATCGGAGTGGAGACCGGCGGTTCGAACGTGCAGTTTGGAGTGCATCCATCGACCGGGCGGCTGGTCGTGATTGAGATGAACCCGCGTGTGTCGCGATCTTCCGCGCTGGCTTCCAAGGCCACGGGTTTCCCAATCGCAAAGATTGCGGCGCGCCTCGCCGTCGGTTACACCCTGGATGAAATCCCCAATGACATTACGCAGAAAACGCCTTCGTGTTTTGAGCCGACGATCGATTACGTAGTCGTAAAAATTCCCAAGTGGCAGTTCGAAAAATTCCCTGGCACCGATGAAGGCCTGGGGCCGCAGATGAAATCGGTGGGCGAGGTGATGGCCATTGGCAGAACCTTCAAGGAATCCTTAATGAAGGCGATGCGCTCGCTGGAAACCGGTAAATCCATCGGTTCGGAGGTGATTGAGCCGCGTCGATTGACGCAGCGGCTGGTCACGCCTCATCCTGACCGGCTGGCGTACATTCGCTATGCATTTCGCAGTGGTCAATCGGTGCGCGAAGTTGCCCGGATGACCTCGATGGACCCATGGTTTCTGCAGCAGATCAAAGAGATCACCGATTGTGTCGGCGAGCTGGGCGAAACAAGCTACGACACGATTGCGCCGGAATTGCTGCGCAAAGTGAAGCGCATGGGCATCTCCGATGCGCGCCTCGCCGCCGTGTGGGGGATCGATGGGCCCGATACAGCCGGGAAAATTCGAGAACTGCGACTGAAGCACAAGCTGCGACCAGTCTACAAACTGGTGGATACATGCGCGGCGGAGTTTGAAAGTTTTACGCCGTATTTTTACTCCTGTTACGACGAGGAAGATGAAGCCACGCCCACCCAGAAGAGGAAAGTGATCATCCTGGGCAGCGGTCCGAATCGCATTGGGCAGGGAATTGAGTTCGATTATTGCTGTTGCCATGCCGCGTTCGCGCTGAAAGAAGATGGCTATGAAACCATCATGGTCAACTGCAATCCGGAAACAGTGTCGACGGATTATGACACCAGCGACCGGCTGTATTTCGAACCGCTAACCTTTGAAGATGTGCTGGAAGTCTACGAGCACGAAGCTGCCTCCGGCGCGCCGATCGGGATGATCGTGCAGTTCGGCGGACAGACTCCTTTGAACCTTGCGCTGCCGTTGAAGGCCGCGGGCGTGCCCATCATCGGCACCTCGCCGGAATCGATCGATTTGGCGGAAGATCGCAAGCGTTTCGGCAAGCTGCTCGACGATCTGAAGATTGCGCAGCCGCCCGGCGCGCTGGCCACCAGCGTGGAAGAAGCCGTTGCCGGAGCGCGGCGCGTGGGATATCCCGTGCTGGTGCGGCCTTCGTATGTACTGGGTGGACGCGCCATGGTCATCGCGTATGATGACGCAGCGGTCACGCATTACATGCGGGAAGCGGTTGAATACTCGCAGCAACGACCGGTGCTGATCGATCACTTTCTGGAAGATGCAATCGAGGTCGACGTCGACGCCCTGGCGGATGGGGACGATGTGATGATTGCCGGCATCATGCAGCACATTGAGGAGGCCGGCATCCACTCTGGAGACTCGTCGTGCGTCATGCCAAGCGTCGATCTTTCGGAACAGGTGCTGACGACGATTCGCGCGCATACGCACAAGCTGGCGCGGGCGCTGAACGTGATTGGATTGGTGAACATCCAGTTCGCGGTGCAACGCGAGAATGTGTTCGTGATCGAAGTCAATCCTCGCGCTTCCCGTACCGTTCCCTATGTATCGAAGGCGACCGGAGTTCCGCTCGCCAAGATCGCCGCGCGGTTGATGACGGGTCGCAAGCTCCGTGAATTTCTTCCCGATTCGATCGATCGGGAAGCGGTGCTTGAAACGGGACCGCATTATTTTGTGAAGTCGCCCGTGTTTGCGTGGAACAAATTCCCCGGCGTCGATACTGTTCTTGGCCCGGAGATGAAGTCGACTGGGGAAGTGATGGGCGTGGCAGACAGCTTCGGCGAGGCGTTCGCCAAGGCACAGATTTCTGCGGGCCAAAAGCTGCCAGTGAAAGGGACAATATTTTTGAGCGTGAACGATCATGACAAACCTGCTGTCGCCGACCTGGCATTGCAGTTTGTCGAGCTTGGGTTCAAACTGGTTGCGACCCATGGGACTGCCGATGTGCTGGAACAGGCCGGATTCGTAGTCGAGCGCGTGTACAAAGTGAAGGAAGGCAGACCCAACGTGGTCGATCTGATCAAGGGAGATCGGATTCAACTCATCATCAACACGCCGCGTGGGCAGGACACGTTTTTCGACGAGAAGGCAATTCGCCGGGCTGCCGTGACCCAGCGGATTCCTACAATCACCACGATTGGCGCCGCGCGCGCTGCCGCAGGCGGGATCGCGGCGATCCAGCAACAGGAAATCTCTGTGACCGCCCTGCAGCACTACCATGCTGCGCGAATCGCCGCGAAGGTGTAGCCTACACCGCGCGGAGGAGACGCGCTGGCAGGAAGATCAGCGCGGCGACGAAGGCCAGCACGCCATGTACGGCGATGCCCAGGATCCGAAAGGGCAGCAGAATCAGCCACACAATTGGATACAGCACCAGCGCGAACAGAGCCAGCGGCCAGCATAGAATCAGCAATACGCACCAAAGCAGGAACTTCACCATCATCTCCTCCCATTGCGGTCCAAGAATCCGCAGCAGCAGAGGCAAAGTGTGAGAATGCACTTTGCTTCATTTAGAAGATACGTGGCGAAGGTTGTGAAAGTTCCGGCTGGTCTTTGAATCCTGTCACCAAGCCGGAACGCTCTCGGGGTCGCCACGATTCGGACTACTGGGAATATCCCTATATATAGTGTTTTTACATTTCGGGCATGCAGACTGGCCCCAGGAAGGCACGACCATCATATGAATCAATTTCCTATCAGCGTCCCAACACGCGGGACAGTGCGGATGTGGATCACCCTCGAAAAATACGAATCCACGTAATCTGAAAACCTTTTCGATAACATCTTGTTGGGCTTGAAGTTCTTTCACCCTGCCTTCCAATTCCGTGACCCTCTTTTGCAATTCCAAATTTTTCCTACTAATTGCGAGCGCCTCAGCATTGGCCTTCATCGCTTCTTGAACCAGTTCTGGATTGGCCACCTTGCCCGCCAGCTTTGCCATTTCCATCGTCGTTTCGAGCAACCCCATCCAAGCCTCCTCGTTCCCAGACCGGTTCTCATAACCTGCGCTGCGACTGCACGGAGATTCTTCTAATTCTTTCTACCCACGTAAACCAGCGCCAGACCGCCCAGGACGGCGGCTACACCGAGAATCGGAGACAGCGGAACGGTGTGGTGCTCATTCTCGTTGGCTGTAATCGGGCCGAGCTTGAACACTGTCTTGTGCGTCGTGTAGGTAAAACCCTGATACACCAGCGCCGCACATCCAAGGACAGCTAATAAAATTCCGGCAAGAACTGTACCTTTCATTCCTGACTCCCCCCCCTGTAATGGTATTGCAGTGATCTGTGGCCTGCACAATGCTTCTACAACCCGAACTTCGCAGTAAATGCAGCTTATCACGCTACAAATGCAGTGCTATCGGATCCTCGCTGGCAAGCGGTTGATCCACCCAGGCATAGATTTTTTCATTTCGTCTAAAATATTCACATGCTGCTCGAAGGGATTTTGCCGCCCATTACGACGCCGTTTTATCCAGACGGATCGCTATATCTGCGCAAGCTGGAACACAATGTCGCGCTCTACTCCCGAACGCAACTGGCCGGCATGGTGGTGCTTGGTTCCACTGGAGAGGCAATCATGCTGAGTCAGGAAGAGCAGCGGGAGGTGCTGGGCACGGCGATTGCGGCGGCGGCTCCAGACAAGGTGATGGTTGCGGGCGTGGGTCAGGAAAGCGTGCGGCAAACGCTTGCGATGGCAGAAACGGCCGCGACACTCAAGTACGACGCCATTCTGGTACGCACGCCGTTTTTCTACCGGGGACAATTGCACCGTAAATCCAAC
>JAJZDO010000750.1 GCA_021805955.1 Acidobacteriota bacterium | reverse complement strand
GACACTGACTGCTGCGACCGGGAATTTCTGTGCGTCGAGTATCGGAACTGCGATGCAGCGCAGACCCTCCTCAAGTTCCTCATCATCGACGGCGTAACCGCGGCGATGTGTCTTTTCAATTTCAGCGCGAAATGCATCTGCTGAAGTGATGGTGCGCGAAGTGAATCGTTCAAAGCGCGTCTTGCGAATCACTTCAGCGATCCTTTCAGCCGGCATGAAGGCGAGAATCGCTTTCCCAACCGAGGTGCAGTGTACCGGATTGCTTGCCCCAACACGTGTGATCATGCGGACCGAACGCATCGGTTCGAGCTTGTCGAGATAGATGATGTGCGCCTGTTCCAATATGCATAAATGCGCCGTCTCATTGGTCTCGCTAACCAGGCGGCGAAGATGTGGTTGCGCGCGTTCGCGCAGGTCATACTGCTCAATGGCGCGATTGCCATACTCGAACAGACGCAGGCCCAGACGGAATTTACCGTTTCCCGTGCGCTCCACCATGTGATGGCGCTCCAGCACCATCAAAAACCGGTGTGCGGTGCTCTTGTGGAGCTGCAGAGCCGATGCAACCTGAGCCAGTCCGAGCGGAACTTCGCTTTCGCCCAGCAGGTCAAGTACAGCAAAAGCTCGGTCCAGAGCCTGGACTTTATACGTTCCATGCAGAGTTGTATCTCGCATTATGGTTTTCCATCCTGAAAAACAACTACATGTGGATCATTACGCTATTAGAACGGCGTGTCAAGTTGTAAGACTCGGTGTCGCAAAAGGATTGTTGACGATATTGTTTACGATGAAGACGGGTGGCTGGTTCAGCCGGGAAAGGCCATTTCAAAGGCCCCGGATAGCTCACAGGTTGCGGCCCGATGAACGCTCCTGCAAAGTTCTCTGCGCAATCCGAAGCTGGCAGGCTGAAATCGGATTTACAGGCCGAGAAAAGAGGCGCGCCGCTGCATTGCTGCAAGGCAGAAGCCGATGTGCGCATCCAGTTCAAGACCCAGTTCCACTGCTCCCCGGTATACATCTTCGCGCGAGACGCCTCGAGCGAAAGCTTTGTCCTTCAGCTTTTTACGAACGCCGCCAATCTCGACATCCGCAAGCTGGCGGCTGGGTTTGACCAGAGCGCAGGCGGTCAGAAATCCGGAGAGCTCATCGCAGGCATAAAGTGTTCGATCCAGATGGGTGACTCGGGGAACACCGGAGTAGTCGGCATGACCCAGAATCGCCGTGCGCAGCTCCACGGGCCACCCCAGCCGTTCCAGTTCGCGCACTCCAACGAACGGATGTTCTTCCGGAGAAGGATGGCGCTCGTAGTCGAAATCGTGCAGTAGCGCTGTGCAGGCATAGAGGTCCATCATGGCAGAGCGTGATCCGGCGTCGAGGTGCAGCGTCTCTGCCTGCTGTTCCGCGTATGCGACAACACACGTCTCGACGGCCAGGGCGTGTTTCCGCAAACTCTCGCTGGCGGTCCAGGAGGTGAGCAGCCTCCAGGCTGCCTCGCGATTATGATGGCCCGATGTTTCTGCGTCTTTCTCAACGAACTGGTGATCGAGATTCGACATGAGAATTTCACCTTCCTGTTGATGGGTATGGTTCGTGATTCTTAGGGTTTTTCTGGCCTTTCTGGGACTTTCTTTGGTTAGTATGTGGTTTTTCACTTGACAATTATGGTTCGGCGGCCTCAGTGTAGCATTTGTGGTGCTGTAGTCCGACCACGGAAAGCTCGCTCTGGCTCTCCACAACTAGTATGGCCATGACGCTCGTAGCGATGCAGGTGCGCGAAGTTCTGCGCTGTGATTATTGTTCGCTTGTGCAATTCCGCACCGTGAATTCCATGTGTCGACGTTGTCATAAAGCTCTGGATACTGAGGAGCCGTTCCGTGTTGCTGTGGAGTCTTCTTCGGCTCCGACTGCCTCCTCGCCGGATGAGTGCGGCCTGCAGGTGGCAAAGTTTGTGAAGGAGATACGGAAAGCACGTCATCTCAGCCAGCGGCAGCTTGCCAGTCGGATGCAGGTTCCCAGAACATACATCTCAAAGATTGAAAACGGCAAAGCAATGCCGACACTGACCTCGCTGGAGCGTCTGGCCGATGCTCTGGAAGTGGAAGTGTGCCATCTGGTGCGAGATGGGCGCAGCCAGCGCGACGAAGAGACTGCGGCCATCCTGTCGGATCCGTTTCTGGCCGAGATCACATCCTTCCTGCCTCAGCTGGAGCCTCTCCATCGTTCGATGCTGCTCAATCAGGTGAGGGAACTCGCTCGGGAACAGGTGAAGATGCGGGCACGTGAAACGGCCAGGCTCCAATCGATGACGCGCCGTCAAACTGCATGATCCATCCAGGCTTGCATACAGCGTATGCTAGTACCAGCGTCTGATCCGCAAGAGGGAAGCCTTGCATCCAACCGCACCGCTACGCGTTCACGAGCTGTCTGTCGAGGAAAAGACTGTATATGCGAGTCTCGATCCGGCACGGATGCCCGCCCATGTCGCGATCATCATGGACGGGAACGGGCGCTGGGCTGGAATGCGCTCCCTCAAACGATTTCTCGGTCATCAGCAGGGAGCGAAGAGTGTCCAGCTTGTGACGGAAACAGCTTCGCGCATCGGTCTGCCGTGGCTTACGCTCTATGCATTTTCTCTGGAAAACAACCTTCGCCGTCCGCGATCGGAAGTCAACTTCCTGATGCGGCTACTCAAGTCATATCTGGAAAGCAACCTGCAGCGGATGATGGACAATAATGTTCGGATTCGCTATATAGGGCGGACTCGGGAACTGCCTCCGGAGGTGCAGGATAAAATGCTGTGGGCTGCGGATGCCACCAGCAAAAACACAGGTACGACCCTTACGCTGGCCTTGAATTATGGCGGACGCTCAGAGTTGGTGGATGCCTTTCGCTCGCTCGCCGCGGAGGCCGCCCACACTGGACTCAGGCTTGACCGA
The DNA here is from genome assembly GCA_021805955.1 of Acidobacteriota bacterium. The sequence goes on along the minus strand of JAJZDO010000750.1, from coordinate 6,125 downwards.
CTGACCGAGGAGGATGTGCATCGCCATCTGTATACGGCGCAGATGCCGGATCCGGACCTGGTCATCCGCACCTCCGGAGAGATGCGCCTGTCCAACTATCTGCTCTGGCAGATTGCCTATGCGGAGATATTCGTAACCGAACGTTACTGGCCGGATTTCCGCGGCGTCCATCTGCTGGAGGCGATTGCCGCCTACCAGCGGCGGGAGCGCCGTTACGGCGGGTTGAGCGAAACGGAAAGTGACGCTGAGAGCACGCTTGAAGAAGAGCATGCGTCAGCCCGGAGTGACTAGTTTCCAGCCGATGAGAGCGGCGCGATGTATCCTGCAAGTTGACCTGGTCGGAACAATGGATCTCCGGCGCGAATTTATCGATGCGTGAGTTGTTGAAAGCCTGATGAAGCGAATACTGACTGCCATTATTCTTGTGCCTCTCGCGGTACTTACGCTCTTTCTGGGGCCGTATTGGATGGTCACTCTCTTTGCCGCTGTTGTGGCCATGCTGGCCGGCTGGGAGTTTCTCCACATTGCCTCGGCCAGTGCCGCCCGCCCGCCGCAGATTGCCACGCTGGTGGCCATTGCTTTGCTCTTCATGATGAATTACTTCTGGCCGGAGATACTCATCGGATCCATCAGTCTGTTGAGCCTTGGCCTGCTGGTCTGGTGTGCTTTTGCAAGCCCTTTGGAGCGTGTGATGGCGGATGCGACCGCCTCTGTCTTTGCGCTGCTCTACACCGGACTGACGATGCTCGCTCTTCCGCTTCTGTACACAAGCGAGGATGGAAAATCCATCGTACTGTTTCTGTTGTGCTGTGTCTGGACGGGGGATATTGCCGCGCTTTACGTCGGCCGGACCTTCGGACGCCACCGGCTTGCTCCACACATCAGTCCAAACAAAACATGGGAAGGAGCAGTGGGATCACTCGTCGGGAGTCTCGCCGCCGCTGCCTTGCTTTATGGTCTGGCTGCGTTGCTCAACGGTCGAGACATTAACATGCTGCTGTATCCCGGCCCTCTGCTTCGATGGCTGAGCTTGAGTCTGCTCGTCAATGTGGCGGCACAGGTTGGAGACCTGGTGGAATCGGCGCTCAAGCGTAGTGTCGGCGTGAAGGATTCGGGCACATTGCTGCCCGGTCACGGCGGCATGCTGGACCGCGTCGATGCGTTGCTGCTGGCTGCTCCAGTGCTGTGGTACGCTCAAGTCATTCAACGTTTCTGACCAGTTCAGAACATCCCAGGGGATCATCTTCCGTTGAAACATCTGGCAATTCTCGGCTCCACAGGTTCCGTCGGGCAAAGTACGCTTTCCATCGTCGAGCGGTATCCGGAGCGGTATTCCGTGAGTGCGCTGGCCGCGGGCCGAAATCTATCTCTGGCGCTGGAGCAGACTCTGCGCTGGCATCCGGAGATTGTTTCCATGGCAACCGAAGAGCTTGCGCAGGAATTCGCAGCGAGACTTCGGCAGGCAGGTCTAAGCGGGATTGAAGTCGTCTGGGGAACGGCAGGCTCAGTCGCCTGCGCCACACGTCCGGACGTAGATTTCGTCGTCTCGGCGATCGTCGGTGTGGCAGGGCTGGAGGCAACGCACGCTGCGATCCTTGCAGGCAAGCCGGTGGGGTTGGCCAACAAGGAGTGTATGGTGGCAGCGGGCGAGATTTTGACGAAGGCCGCCCAAGAGCACCACGTTCCAATTCTCCCCATCGACTCCGAACATAACGCAATTCATCAGTGCATGCGTGCCGGCGCGCATCGTGAAGTGCGCCAAATCTGGCTTACCGCCTCCGGCGGGCCGTTCCGCCGGTTACCGCTGGAGGAGTTCGAAAGCATTACTCCCGAGCAGGCTCTCAGGCATCCAACCTGGGTCATGGGTCGGCGCATCACCATTGATTCGGCAACCATGCTCAACAAGGGGCTGGAGATTATCGAAGCGTGTCGGCTATTTGCACTGCCTCCTTCGCAGGTGCGTGTCACAGTCCATCCCCAATCCACCGTCCATTCGCTGGTCGAGTACGTAGACGGGGCCATTCTCGCGCAGATTTCCGTCACCGATATGCGCTTGCCGATTCTCTATGCGCTTGCGTATCCGGAGCGGCCGGAGTCTTCTCTGACCTTTGATCTTGCCGCTCTTTCTCATCTGGACTTCGAGCAGCCTGATTTTGCGCGATTTCCCTGCTTGCGATTGGCTTACGAAGCCGCGGCGAAGGGTGGAGCGCACTGCATCGCGCTGAATGCGGCGGATGAGATTGCAGTGGAAGCGTTTCTCGATCGACGCATCACGTTTCCGGCGATAGCGGCTACAATAGAAAAAGTGCTGGAGCAAACGCCTGTGTCTCATCCGCAGTCGATTGCAGAAGTGCTTGTGGCTGACGAAGAAGCACGTGAGCGTGCCCGTGAGTTGGTCTCTCAGGCAAACAATCTGGCGCTCGGTTCCTCTGTGCTCCGGTTCTAGCGTTCGAAATTTGTTTTCCCTGTATGCACACATTCCTCGTTTCGACTATCTCCGTCCTCGTTGTCCTTGGCATCATGGTCATCGTTCATGAGTTTGGCCACTTCCTGGCGGCCAAGCTTTGCGGTGTACGCGTGGAAGCTTTTTCCGTGGGTTTTGGCCCGCGTCTTTTTGGAATTAAGGTAGGCGATACAGACTACAAAGTGTGTGCGCTGCCCTTTGGCGGCTACGTCAAAATGACCGGAGAAAACCCCGGCGAAGAGGTCAAAAACGATCCCGGCGAGTTCACGCAGCACCCACGCTGGCAGCGCATTCTGATCGGGTTTTCCGGTCCGGCGGCGAACTTCCTGCTTGCTCTCGGATTGATGACCGGCGTGCTGATGTTCCATCACGAAACCTATATCTACTTTGACCAGCCGGCGGTGCTGGATTGGGTAGAGTCAGGATCTGTTGCCGCGCACGCGGGGCTGATGCAAGGCGACGTGATTGAGCGGTTCGATACGGTGGATCATCCGACATGGAAAGATGTGGAGATTCGCGCGCAGATCAATCTGAATCACTCGGTTCCTGTCATCGTGGAGCGCGGTGCGCAGCAGATTCCACTCACTCTTCCGCTTCCGGATACGAGCGGCGGCGAGGACTTTGCGCTGGCGAATCTCGGACTATTTCCGGTGGAACAGCCGGGTCCGATTCGAGTCGACAGCGTAGGGGATTCGACTCCGGCATCCGCTGCTGGAATCCATGCTGGGGATATCTTCGCCTCGGTAGACGGCCATATTTTTCACTCCACGGAATCGCTGGTTGCCTATATGCAAGAACGGGATGGCGCGCCGATGAGCATTGCTCTGGTCCATGATGGACAGCAGCGCAAAATCACCATCACGCCCGTGCAGATGGATGATCCACATGGTGGCAAAGCCTGGCGGCTGGGCTTCACAGCGACGATACCTCCGTTCCGCGTTGAGAAGCTTTCATTTTCCGGTGCGTTGGCGGAATCCTGGAAGTTCAATCGTGCGAATTCGCTGCTTATTCTGGAAGTGCTCAAGCGCGTGCTTACGCACCAGATGTCGGTCAGCACTCTCTCCGGACCGATAGGAATCGCAAAGCAGACCGGCATGGCCGTTGAGATGCAGGGTTGGCAGCCAATCCTCCAGTTGATGACCGTCATCAGCCTCAACCTGGGCATTCTGAACCTGATGCCATTCCCGGTTCTGGATGGAGGACTCATTCTGTTTCTGCTGATTGAGAGCATCCTCCGGCGCGACGTGGATATGGCCATCAAGGAACGCATTTATCAGGCAGGCTTCATCCTGATTCTTGTTTTTGCCGCGTACGTTGTCTTCAACGACGTGAGCAAACTACATCTGTTTGCTTTACATCGCCAGCAGTAGACCGGTGCTCGCCAGTTGCGCCGCACCCGGCAGTAAATGTTCCCAGAGGAGTTTATGACGGTTACAACACAGGTTCGCGTGCGCTACGCGGAAACCGACCAGATGGGTGTTGTGTACTATGCGAATTATCTGGTCTGGTTTGAGCTTGGCCGAGTCGAGTTTTTGCGTACCCTCGGCTTCGATTACAGTCTCATGGAGAGCGTCGAAGGATGCATTCTTCCCGTCGTTGAGGCAAGTTGCCGTTATCGATCGCCGGCCCGCTATGACGATCCGATACGCATCGAAGCCTTTCCGTTGTTGCTGCGCGGTTCAGTGCTGAAATTTGGCTATCGCATTTTGCGCGAATCGGACTCAGGGGTTACGCTGCTCGCCGAGGGCGAGACGGTCCATGTGGTCTGCGATCGCTCCATGCAGCGTCGCGCATTGCCAGACCCGGTCGCCGGTCTGATCCGCAGCGCAATCGCAGAGCATAACGCAAAATAGACGACGCAAACTCTTTCGCCGCGTTCCGGCCAGTCCGCAATGTCACTTTGTGAAACCATCCGCTACGCGAGCGGACAGAGCGCAGGCACGTATCCTCTCCACGACGTCTGCCAGCGGCGTTCCCGGCCCCAGGATCGCCGCAACTCCCGCGGACTTCAGTAGTTCGATGTCGTCGGTGGGAATCGTTCCGCCCAGCAATACGGGAATTCCCCCCGCGTTCGATTGTCGCAGCAGTTCCAGAACGCGCGGCACCAGCGTGTTGTGTGCGCCGCTCAGAATGCTGAGGCCGATGGCATCCACATCTTCTTCGACGGCAGTCTTGACGATCGCCTCCGGAGATTTGCGCAGTCCGGTGTAGATAACTTCCATCCCGGCCTCGCGCAGGGCGTGTGCAATCACCTTCGCGCCGCGATCATGTCCGTCCAAACCAACCTTTGCGATTAACACCCGGATCGGTCGTGATGTTGACATTGTCTGCATGTTCATCATCCGGAGTGAACAGTAACACAGCCACAGCGGAGAAGGGAATAGCTCCGCTACATCGCTTCTGGCACTTCAATTCCCATCCACTGCAACAGCGTCGTCAACTCGCGCAGTGCAACAGCCGCGGTGGCCAGCAAAAGAGTTCTGCGTGCTTCGTTTTCTTCCGTCAGGATGTGATGCTTGTGATAGAAGTTGTTGAACTCCTGAGCCAACTGAAAGCAATATCGCGCCAAAGTCGCGGGTTCAGCGCTCTGGATCGTCGCTTCCAGCATCGGATCGCGCCGTGCTGCGCGCAGCCAGATCGCCCACAGATCATCGGCACCCTGGAGCGCCTGCACAAGATCCATGGTGCTGAATGCATCCAGCGCCTGCTCCGGTGAGATCCCGGATTTCCTAAAGATATTGCGTGCACGAACGGCTGCGTACTGCACATACGGCCCGGTCTCACCTTCAAAGCTGAGTGCGTCCTTGAAATCAAAGGCAATGACAGAGCTGCGCGTAAACTTCAGCATGAAGTAGCGCAACGCCCCAATAGCGATCTGTTCCGCAATCTTTGTGCGCTCTGCTTCACTCCGTTCCGGTTGTCGCGCATCGGTCTCTTTGAGAGTTGCCGCAGTCAATTTGTCGAGCAGGTCGTCCGCTTTGACCCCGAACCCCTTGCGCCCACTTACTTCGATGTAAGCGCGGCTCCGATCCTCTTCTCCAACGTGATAGCCAAGCTCTGCCGCGCAACGTGGTGTAAGCGCGACCATCTCATAGCTGAAGTGCGTGTAATGGTCTGCGGATTCTGCGTGGCCCATTTCGCGCAGCGCCTGTACCACATTCGCCTGCGGGTCGGATTGTCGCGCATCGATGACGTTGTAGATAGCTCCCGCGCCGCCAAAATTAGGATGTTCGCTTTCTCCCGTCATGCTGGAAATCCAGCAGGTGTGATCCGGATATTCAAAGAATTTTCGATAACCAAAATCTGCGCCGAGCAGACCAAACTTCCACAGATGATAGGCAATATCCTTGCCCACGTAGGTCACAGTTCCGTTGGAACGTACGATGACCTTGGCGTCTTCATCGGGTTCTTCGGTCGCGCTGCCACCGCCGGGTCTCGTCATCACCCAGCATCCGGTGTTTTTCCCGCTGGTTTCGTAGTAGAGCACGCCGCTTTCCTTCAAGAGGGCAAAGGCGCGATCCCAGAACTTCAAGTGCAGAATCTCACTCTCGCGGGGCAGAAAGTCATAAGTGATGCCGAGCCGCTGCATCGTGAGCAGGTGCAATCGCAGCACCGCTGTTGAGATTCTGTCGGCTACGAGAGCCGTCTCAACTTCTCCCAA